>QHPM01000318.1 GCA_003219095.1 Verrucomicrobiota bacterium | reverse complement strand
GATTTCGTAAGCCAGCAAGCTGACCAGATCCGCGCCCGGCTTAATCAAACAGAAGACGCGCTCAAGGCGCTAAAGGCCAAGGCGGGAGTGATGTCGCTCGCGGATAGTACGTCGAGCATTAGCGCGGAGGCCTCGCATCTGGGGGATCAATTACGACTAGCTGAGAGCGATCTGGCCGAGCAGCTGGCAAAAGTGAAACAGATTGAACGAGGTGGCGGACCAATAAATTTCAATGAGCCAGAGAAAACCAAGGATAATACGACGGAGAACACCTCTGCGTCGACGAACGAGCTGGCATCGAATAAGGATATAGGGGAGTACCAAGCGCTGGTCGCCAACCTGACGAAATTGCGCGAAACTCAACTGGAGATGTCCGCCAAGTATACTGCGGAAAATCCGTTGGTGAAGATGAACCAGGCACATATTAACGATTTGGAAAACCAAAAACGGGATTTCGAGAAGAAATTTCCCGAGCTCGCAATTACAGGAGCCAGGGGCGCATCGGGCCAATTGGATTTGCGGGTTGAGCGTGCGCGCCTTGCCGGGATGAAGTCTAAAGTAGATGACCTGCGTCGCCAGAAGTCCGAGGTACAAGACCGGATCAAGCAGTTGGCCGACATCGGACCGCAAATCGCCAGTCTTGAGAGCGCCAAGGACCTTGAGGAACAAAACTACAAGTATTATTCCGCGACATTGCAAAAGGCGCGCGTGGACGAAGCCCTTGATCCTTCCAAGATGCCCAACATCAGCGCGATCCAACGGCCTTCTCCGCCGGGATTGGTTACAACGACTCGCAACAAGATCGCGCTTGGATTTGCCGGAGGTGGACTCGCTTTGGGACTCGCTGTTGCCTTGCTCTCCGAGCTCGTTTTCAGTCATAGTTACAAACGTCGCTCGGAAGTCGAGCTGCAGCTGCGCTCGCCCGTCATGCTTACGATTCCTTATCAAGGCACGAATGGTCGCCTGCGCTTGCCTTGGAAAAATGGTCGGCGGGCCGGTAAGCAAACGCCCGCTAAGGTGGGGGGCAAGCCCCATCTTGCTCCATGGGAGGTCGAGCATTTCATTCGTCCCTATTCGGAAGCGATCCGGGATCGTCTCGGGTTATACTTCGAGCTGCATGGAGTTACCCACAAACCAAAGTTGGTAGGCGTTACTGGTTTCGGCGAAGGGGCGGGGACTTCGACTCTCGCTGCCGGCGTAGCTGCCGCCCTCTCGGAAACCGGAGATGGTAAAGTTCTCCTTGTCGATGTCAATGCCGCTAATGGTGAAGTGCATCCATTCTTTGCCGGTCGACCTGCCGCTGCCCTTACTACCGCTATCAAACCGCAAGCGGCGATCACTTCTGCTGCCGAGAATCTGTACCTGGCAACAATCTCGCGATCGGGCAATAAATCCACCCATCTTGGACTCAAGAAATTCTTCGCTTTAATTCCAAATCTCAAGGCCAGCGACTTCGACTACATCATTTTCGATATGCCGCCAATTAACCAAACCAGCCCAACCATTGGTTTGGCCGCGCTGATGGATAAGGTTTTAGTGGTCGTAGAAGCAGAGAAGACCAATCGTGATGTGGTAAAACGCGGTTATCGTGAGCTTGTCGGAGCGCGGGCGGACGTAGCAGTGGTCTTGAATAAGACGCGTAGTTATGGTCCGAACTGGCTCGAAGGCGGAAGTTAGGCCGCTTCTCAGATCGAAGCTTCAGTCACTCTTCTTTCCCCATCTCGGAAGAAGTGCGCTTGCTGTCATTCAGTTCGGTAGTTCAGAGTCATGTTACGAAATAGAATCTACTACCAGCTTAAGCCGTTCATTCCTCGCGCCCTGCGCGCGGCCGTTCGCCGCAGAATTGCTCTGCGACTGGAGGCGAGAGTACAGGACGTGTGGCCAATTATGCCTGGTTCGGAACAGACGCCGCCCGGGTGGCAAGGTTGGCCTGATGGCAAAAAGTTTGCCTTGGTATTGACCCATGATGTTGAGGGTCCGGTAGGTCTGCGACGCTGCCGTCGCTTGGCTAAGCTTGAATCTGAACTAGGCTTTCGATCGTGCTTTAACTTCGTTCCTGCTGGACAATACATCGTTCCACCCGAGCTACGGGAGGAACTTACTTCCGAAGGCTTCGAAATTGGCGTGCATGATCTTCATCACGACGGGCGCTTATATCGCACCTGGCGCGGTTTTGTCGGAAAGGCGAAGCGAATCAACGAGTATCTCGCCGATTGGAATGCTGAGGGCTTCAGATCGGGCTTTATGCTGCACAAACTCGATTGGTTGCACCAGCTCGCCATCCGCTACGACATGTCCACCTTCGACACCGACCCGTTCGAGCCCCAGCCAGAGGGACGACATACTATCTTCCCATTTTTTATCGCTCGCCCGCAGGCCAATCAGCAGACCAATGGCAATGTGGACGGCTATTTGGAGTTGCCCTATACCTTGCCGCAGGACTCGACTCTTTTCCTGCTCCTGCGTCACGAAACCTCCGAGGTCTGGATTCGCAAACTGGATTGGATCGCCCGGCATGGCGGAATGGCTTTGTTAGATACACATCCCGATTACATGGCATTTCAAGGTGCGCCCGATACCTCGGTTGAATATCCGGTTGAGCGTTATCGCGAATTCTTGCACTACGTTCAGGACAAATATTCGGAGACATGCTGGCATGCCTTGCCCCGCGAAGTCACCTCTTACGTGCTCGAGATGAGAAACACTCAACTCGTGAGCGAACCGGCGACTTCTATTGACTTAAATGGCTGGCAACCACAACCGTTGGCGACGATAGCCAATCTACAAGGAAGACCGGGCACGCAGGGCGTTGTGGCGGAGAAGGACCGTCGACTTCACGGCAAGAGAGTAGGCGTTCTTTTATTTTCAAATTATCCGGCGGACCCGCGTCCACGGCGGGCGGCCGAGGCGCTGACGCGGGAAGGAGCGATCGTCGATTTGTTATGCATGCAGCAAAACGAAAGAGAGCCGCGTCACGAAAACGTCAATGGAGTAAACGTTTCGCGTCTTCCATTTAGGCGATACCGCGGCGGGAAGCTCACCTATGTCGGCCAATATTCGGCCTTCATCCTAATTTCTTTTGTTTACCTAACCATACGCTCGCTGCGTAAGCGTTACGATTTTATCCATGTCCATAACATGCCGGATGTCCTGGTTTTCGCCGCGGCCGCGGCCAAGCTGCGCGGCTCGAAGCTCATTCTTGATCTTCACGATCCCATGCCTGAGTTAATGCAGACGATCTTTAAGCTTCCGGCCGAGAGTCTGAGCGTTCGGGCCTTGAAGACGATGGAGAGGAAGAGCATTGCTTTCGCTGATCTAGTGTTAACGGTTAATATCGCGTGCCAGAATCTTTACTCGGCCCGAAGTTGTCGGCGCGATAAAATCCGGGTTGTTCTTAACTCGCCCGACGATTACATATTTCGTTTCCGTCCGGCTAACATGAACGGAGCGAATGATGGGACAATAGAGAAAACTTACAGCATTCTCTATCATGGTTCTCTCGTAGCCAGGAATGGTCTTGATCTAGCCGTGGAAGCGCTTGAGATCGTGCGTAAATCAATCCCAAATGTTAAACTCGTCGTCTGCGGGGAGAGAACGCCCTTCTTGGAACGAGTGATGGAGGTTGCCCGCGAACGGCAGCTGGAGAACAATATTGATTACCTTGGCGTTCAAAACTTGAACGGAATAGTAGAAGCAATTACGACCTGCGATCTCGGTATTATACCTAACCACAAAAATATCTTTACTGAAATTAACACGCCAACACGTATCTTTGAGTATCTTGCCTTAGGCAAACCAGTCATCGCTCCCAGGACGAAAGCTATTCAGGATTATTTCGGGGATCGCGACTTGATCTTTTTCGAACTTGGCGATGCCGCAGACCTTGCCCGCCAAATTGAGTACGCCTTCACACATCCCAAGGAAGTCACGGAAATAACGCAGCGCGGCCAGCGGGTATATCTCGACCATACCTGGACGCGGGAAAGAGCGCAGTTTTTGGATGCCGTAGATGAGGTCCTCTAAGTCGCGGCTCGCAATAGACTTGGAATTTATCAGCTCGAATCGGAACGGCTTCGCTCTCGGCTTGGAAGAAGTCCAAACTAGTCTGGCTACGGTCCAGGCGGTGCTGGACCACCCTAGCGATGAGCGAAGCACCGTCATTAGGGAACGAACATGATCGCCATTGCGACGAATCCCGAGCATCGGGCTGCCGCCAGCGAGTTCTTCGAATTGTTTAAGACCGCATGGGAGTTTTACCGCAGTGGCGAAGAATACGATGCCGTTATTTGCTGTGGCATTATCCCGTCCGATATTCGAACAAGCCTCGTTTTGGTGTATGCGTCGAACGAGCTTGCTTTCGATCAACAACATCAATTACAAGTGCTGCAGCAGGATCATTCGAGCGAGGTACCTTCTTATCGTGGATGGCGCCTGCCGGTGTATGCGGGTCTTGCCTCAATCATTGGCAACGGCAAGCGACACCATGCGATCGCCGGAAAAACGAAGTATTCCCTTGCCACGGAAATCAAAGTCGGGGAGCAATCCTTTATTCGAATTGGTTATGATCTTTTTGCGGAAGTGCGGCATCTACTTTTCAATGGCCAGCCCGCTCGGTTCGCACAAGTCCCGGTTATCGAAATCCACATTGCGATTCTGCGCGACATCCTTGTTGAGCATCAAATACCGTTCGAAGAGGTGCCTCCCGTCCCGGCGGGCTATAACTTCATTGTATGTTTGACCCATGACGTGGACCATTTCGCCATCGGCAATCACAAATGCGATCACACCATGTTCGGATTTCTTTATCGAGCAAGCATCGGATCGATATTCGACCTTCTCCGGGGGAAGAAGTCGCTACGTCAGGTTGGTCGTAATTGGTTAGCGATTCTGTCGCTCCCCCTGATCTACCTCCGGATACTGCCCGATTTTTGGAGCAAACTCGAACGTTACCTGAAACTGGATCGCGCTTCTACCTTTTTCATAATTACCAAGAAAGGCGAAGCGGGAACGACATCAAGCGGCGCGCGATTAGCGCGGCGCGCCGTTCGCTACGATCTTTCGCAGCTACAAACAAGTGTGAGCGAGATTCTCGCACATGGCGGAGAAATTGGTGTTCACGGAATCGACGCGTGGCGTGACACAACGGAAGCGAGAAAAGAAAGGGAGCAAATCCAAGCGCTTACCCATACCCCGGAGGTTGGAGTACGAATGCATTGGCTCTTTTTCGATTCCGAATCTGCGGGAAAACTCGACGAGGCGGGCTTTTCGTACGATAGCACGGTGGGGTACAACGAAACCATTGGTTATCGTGCCGGCACGACGCAGGCCTTCCGTCCGTTTGGAACAAAGCGCTTGCTCGAACTGCCGTTACACATCATGGATACGGCCCTCTTCTACCCGGCCCATCTGAATTTGTCTCCGAAACAAGCCATGATGCGATTAAACGATATGGTAGGCGATATGAGACAGTTTGGAGGCCTGCTCACCGTTAATTGGCATGACCGAAGTATTGCTCCAGAACGATTGTGGGACGATTTTTACGTCGACTTGGTCGAGAAGCTCGAATGGGCCGGGGCATGGTTCTGTACCGCTGCCGAAGCGGCGCAGTGGTTTCGGCGTCGGCGGGAGGTGATGTTCCCTATCAGTGTGAGCGAGCCGGTGCCAACTTCAACTAGGAGCGATGCCGGCCTCCCGGGATTACGAATTCGTTCCTATCACGGAGAACGACGCTCGCAGTCATGCGCGGCGAAAGATCACCCCATTGATCCCTCTTTTTCCGAAGTCCTTCTCGACGATGCAAAGGAAGTTGCACGAGCAATCTGATTACGTGGCACGTTAACGAAAAGTGGCTTCATCCTCGTTAGGCATGGAATCCAGACCTTTAATATTTGCGCAGATCGGGTGTGGATATTGGGGCCCAAACTTGCTCCGAAACTTTTCCGCGCTACCGAATTGTTTGGTAAAATACGTGGTCGACTCCAGTCCGGAACGTCGCGGCTTCGTTGAAAAGAACTTTCCCCGCACTACGGCAGTGGATTCCGCCGATACCGTCCTTAACGACCCGGAAGTTGATGCAATTATTATCGCCACTCCAGCTGGTACCCATTTCGCTTTGGCCAGTAATGCACTTTGCGCCGGAAAGCATGTCTTCGTCGAGAAGCCGCTTGCAACCAAAGTATCCGAAGTAGACGAGCTAGCGAAGCATGCGCACGCCAAGCGTCTCGTTGTCATGGCTGGACATACCTTTGTCTATAACTCGGCAGTGCGTTATGTGAAACAGTTGCTTAGCGCAGGAGAATTGGGAGAAGTCCGTTATATCTATAGTCAGCGCCTCAATCTCGGCCGCATCCGCGACGACATCGATGCCTTATGGAACTTCGCCCCGCACGACATTAGCATCATTCAATACTGGCTCGATGATGTCGAACCTGTTGCGGTGCGGCGTCAGGGAATGGCCTATATGCAGGATGGGATTGATGACGTCGTCTTTTTGAACCTGGAATATCCCGGCAAGATCATTGCCAATGTTCACGTGAGCTGGCTCGATCCACAAAAGGTGCGGAAGATGATCGTCGTGGGCTCACGCAAGATGGTCGTCTATGATGATGTCGCGGACAATAAAATCGCGATCTACGACAAAGGAATCGATCGCAAAGCGGTTTTGGGCGAGAATATGGACTTCGATAATCCGCAACGCGCGCAATTCAATTATCGTAGCGGCGACATCGTTTTACCCGAAATTAAATTCACCGAGCCGCTGCGCGTTGAAGCCGAACATTTCGTCGAATGCATCCGGACAGCGCAAACGCCGCTGACCGGGCTTCGTCACGCCCGCAATGTCGTTTCCGTGTTGGAACGCGCGCGTCCTGCCGACGTGAATGGAGAGCTCGTTACCGCAGGATGACTGGTCCTACCTTGCGGTCGGCTGGGATTCGAAACGTTCAATTTGGCGCGAACGTCACCGTTGTCGAACCCGTTAATATTTACGACTGCGCCATCGGCGATGCCACTTTTGTTGGGCCGTTCGTTGAGATTCAGCGGGGGGTAATCATTGGTAAGCGCTGCAAAATTCAGTCTCATGCTTTCATCTGCGAACTCGTTACTATCGGCGATGATTGTTTTATTTCGCATGGTGCAAAATTCATCAACGACCCATTTGCAGTCGGAGGTCCGGCCCGTGGGAACCGCGATCTTTGGCGTCACACCCGAATTGGAAACCACGTTAGCATTGGGACGAACGCGACTATTATGCCGATAACAATTTGCGATCGAGTTGTGGTAGGCGCGGGTTCGGTTGTAACCAGGTCAATTAACGAGCCCGGAATCTACGCGGGAAATCCAGCCCGCTTCCTTCGACCGATAACCGAACATTCATGAAAGTCCCGTTTGTTGATCTATACGCTCAGTACCTGGGCATTAAAGCGGAAATCGACTCCGCTATTGCCGAGGTCATCGCGCAGTCGGCTTTCATTCGAGGCAAACACGTCGATGCTTTCGAACAAGCCTGGGCTGGGGCGCTTAAAGTAAAGCACTCTATTTCCTGCGCCAACGGGACGGACGCTCTTTACATTGCGATGCGGGGACTGGGGTTACGACCCGGTGACGAAGTGATTACCACGGCGCACTCGTGGATCGCAACTTCGGAGACGATCACGCAAGCAGGAGGTCGTGTTGTTTTTTGCGATACCCAGGAAGGTACCTTCAATATCGACCCGTGTTTGATCGAAGCTAAGATTAGTAAAGCGACTGTCGGAATTATTCCAGTTGATCCTAGCGGCCAAGCGGCCGATATGGACGGGATCATGGCGATCGCAAAGAAATATAATCTTTGGGTGATCGAGGACTGCGCCCAGGCACACTTGGCGACATACAAGGGGAGGTTTGTGGGAACTTTTGGTAACGCTGCTACTTTCTCATTTTATCCGGGAAAAAATCTGGGAGCTTACGGTGACGCCGGTTGCATCGTAACGAATGACGATACCCTGGCCGATTGGACCGCTACCTTCGCGCGGCATGGCGGGAAAGGGGAACACGTCATGGAAGGCATCAATAGCCGGATGGATGGACTGCAAGCGGCGATCTTAAACGTCAAACTGCCCCACTTGCCGGCATGGACGACGGCACGTCGCCGAGTGGCTGCGCGTTACAATGAGTTGCTAAATGGCATCGAGAACCTCGCTACGCCCAAAGTCGGGGATGACAGAAATCATGTTTATCATCTTTATGTTGTCGCTACGGATAAGCGCGACTCGCTGAAAAAGACGCTGGCGGATTCTGAAATAACAACCTCCCTGAACTATCCGAAAGCTCTGCCGTTTTATCCGGCCTACGCTTACCTCGGGCATAAGCCGACGGATTTTCCAGCCGCCTACCGCAATCAATCTCGAATCATTTCCCTTCCGATCTTTCCGGAAATGACTGACGAGATGATTGAATACGTGGCTGACCAAACCAGACACGCTCTTGGGGATGGATCCGCGGTTAGATCCAAGATGCCAAAGCTCGCTAAAGTTTAGACTGATCTTGAAGTGATCAGAAACTGGCGCAAGTGAGCCAAACAGTAGTCATCGTTGGTCTTGGCGAAGTAGGAAAACCGTTGTTTGAAATCATTAAGACGCAGCATGAAGTTTTTGGAGTCGATATTGATTTGGCCGCGCCTCTTAAGCGCTGCGACGTCATGCACGTTTGTTTCCCTTTTCGGGAGCAAAAGTTCGCGGATCAGGTGGTAGAATATATTGGACGATATCAGCCTGCTCTTACCATCATAAACAGTACAGTGGCGCCAGGGACAAGTCGCCGCATTGCGGGCGAATCAGACATGGCCGTGGTAAACAGTCCTGTCCGCGGTAAGCACGCTCGTATGCGAGAAGAAATGCTACATTATACGAAATTCATCGGAGCGGTCGATCCGGAATCAGGGGCGCGCGCCGCACAACATTTCGAAAGCGTAGGAATCAAGAGCAAAGTACTAGGCTCTCCCGAAACGACAGAAATCGCCAAACTAACCGAAACTACTTATTTCGGCGTATTGATTGCATGGGCCCAGGAAGTCGAGCGCTATTGTAGAGAGCTTGGAGCGGAATACGATGAAGTAGTTTCCTTTTATGAGGAGATTAAATTCTTCCCCCCGGTGAAGTACTCTCCAGGGGTGATCGGCGGTCATTGCGTCATGCCTAATATTGATATTCTTTTACAACGATTTCCGTCGGGCCTTTTGCAAGCCGTCGTCCAATCGAACATGCTCAAGGAAACGAATTCCAGCCAGGAGGGATGGCGGGCGATGGATCGGCTAGTGTGACGGCTGCTCACTGATAAGGAGCGACTTCGGATCGAATGCTTATCGTAAACGCTGATGACTGGGGGCGTTCCCGCGCTGAAACCGACGCTGCCTTACGATGCCACCTAAACCGACGAGTCACTTCCGTAAGCGCAATGGTTTTTATGGAGGACTCCGAACGTGCAGCAAGCCTCGCCCGCGAAAACAATGTCGATGTCGGATTGCACCTTAACTTCTCGCAGCAATTTACCGCCGACACCGCTTCCACTGCGCTTCGCAACTATCATGAAAGCGTCGTTGCGTTCCTGACGGCTAATAAATATGCACAACTGTTATACAATCCGTTTTTACGTAAGCAGTTCGCCTATTCTTGTCAGGCACAACTGGATGAATTCGCGCGGCTCTATAACGCGTTGCCAACCCATATCGACGGCCATCATCACATGCATCTCTGTGCTAATGTGCGCTTCGGTAACTTGATCCCGGTTGGAACGCTGGTGCGGCGAAATTTTTCATTTTGGCCGGGCGAAAAAAGTTCACTCAACCGAATCTACCGTGGTGCAGTTGACCGGTCGCTGGCCCGCCGATATCGGCTTGCAGATTA
>QHPM01000367.1 GCA_003219095.1 Verrucomicrobiota bacterium | reverse complement strand
ACAAAAGCACGCGTCGAAGCGAATTGCCTACGGTATGGCCGTAGCCCGCCTCAAAAGGTTCCGCGACAAACTTCGCGTAAGTTTCCGTTGCCCCCTTCTCCTCCTTCGAGAGGGTCTTTGGCATTTCAAACCGACCGTAACGAACTGGCATGTGATCCTTTCGGAGTGTTGGAAAAGAGGGACAACACGTCCTCTACTCCATTACTCTTTCGCTGGGTTTCCCCTGGCGAGTAAAGCTTCGCGTCAAGCGACGGAAACCCAGGGACCAACAGCGCAACTAATTTCAAAACTCGCTGCGAAGGTTGGAATGAACACGATTTGAGCCAATTTGCAAGCCCATCCATCGACTGTCATCCCGAGCGTAAGTCGAGGGATCGCGCCGCGAAAGCTTCAAGGTAACTTCATCGGGATCCCTCGACTTCGCTCGGGATGACTTTACCCCTGCGCGATCTCGTCTGGCAGCTCGTTTGAAATCTTCGTTTTTGAAATGTGCCCGCATATCGTGCACCAATTTTTTCCAAAACTCCTCCCCGCTTTTCTCGTGTACCCCGACGTCACCCACCACCGCATATTTATGGGCGCGGGGCGCGACAAAAATCAGGACCGCATTACGGTCCCGCGTTTTTTGCATTCCCAACTGCAGAAATTTTTTCTGCGCCCTAGGCAAGGCGTCCTCCTCAAATTTCCAGCGTTGGACAAAAACACGGATTTGACCGGAACTTTTCCCCTCGGCTTTTTTAATCGCCTGGACGATGCGGTTGTGATCGAGCCGGCGAAGAAAGTGATGCGTCCGCATCTTGTTACCAACTCGATCCCGCGCCGCCCCCGCCAAAACTTCCTCCGCCGCTACTAAAGCCGCTGAAGCCACCACCACTCGAAGAGGACGACCAGCCACCTCCGCTTCCCCAATTGCCAGAAACGAAGGGGCCACCGCCTCCGGTATAACGATAACCGCCGAAACGACGCGAGGCGCGCACCGCAATCAAAATGAGAATGAGAACGAAAAAGAAAACTAAGAGCCCGGCGGTGCCACTCTGACTGCTCCCACTGTCTTGCACTGTTTTTCCCGTGCCCTTGTACTCTCCACGAATTGCCTTGCAGAGGAGATCAATACCTGCGGCGATTCCGCCCTCGTAGTCCTGGTTGCGAAACGAGGGCTTGATATGCCGCTCAGTAATGTCGAACGCCGTGAAGTCCGGCAGCGCCCCTTCAAGTCCGTAACCGACCTGGATGAACATTTTGCGATCATCCACAAAAACAAAAAGCACTACGCCGTTGCGCTGGTTCTTTTGGCCAACGCCCCACACCTGCGCCACCCGCCGCGTGTAATCATCGATCGAGGAATCGCTCTGCATAGTGTGATACACAACGACAAGGACCTGATCGGAGGTATCGCGCTCAAATTGCGCCAATTGTTCGTTGAAACGCTGGGCGGCGCCGCGTGAAACGACGCCAGCGTAATCGTTGAAATAACGGTCCGGTTTTGGCGGAATCGTTTCGGCGCCATGCGCGACGATTGCGCTGGCAAAGAGAGCGAGAATTCCAAGGCACAGTCGTGTTCGCCTTGTCGTCATCCCGAGCGAAAACGCCAATCCGGCTCGGACCGGGGGATCCCGTTGCGTCATCTTTAAGGTGATTCCCACGGGATCCTTCGACTCCGCTCCGCTGCGCTCAGGATGACGCGCAAGTTCTTATGGCGTTGGCGCCGCCGTGCCGGCCGGCGCCGGTGCCGGGCTTCCAAAGTTAAAATTCACCGTCGGCGCTTTTTCCGCACCGGCTTGCGCTTCAAAAAATGGCCGCTGTTGAAATCCGAACATGCCAGCGAACAAGTTCGTCGGGAAGGTACGGACAGTGGTGTTGTATTCCTGGACCGCGCTGTTGAAGTTCCCGCGCTCAACCGAAATTCGATTTTCTGTTCCTTCCAACTGCGCCTGCAAATTCTGGAAGTTCTGTGTCGCGCGCAGTTCCGGGTAACGCTCGCTAACGACGAGCAGGCGCGAGAGCGCGTTACTCAGTTGTCCCTGGGCCTGTTGAAATTCCTGCAATTTCGCCGCGTCCACCGGCGCATGATTCGGGTCGATTTGCACCCGGCCGACGCTGGCACGCGCGTTTGTTACCTCGGTCAGGGTGGATTTCTCAAAATTTGCCGCGCCTTGCACGGTGTTGACCAGGTTCGGGATCAGATCCGCGCGGCGCTGATACACATTTTGCACCTGCGCCCAGCTTTGATCGACCTTCTGCTGCAAACCAACCAGCCGATTATAGCTGCCGGCTACAGCGCACCCGCCAACCAGAACAACGAAAAGAATGATGGCACCAATGCCGAGACAACCGATTAAACCTTTATTCATAGAAGATAGAAACCCGTCCGCCGGGAATTAGCCGACGCGCCTGCGCGAAGTCTCCGAAATTGCGCGACCAAGTCAATCCTTCACGGCGGCTGTAGCCGGGGTCGGTGA
>QHPM01000317.1 GCA_003219095.1 Verrucomicrobiota bacterium | reverse complement strand
TCGCTCACCGCTTTTCTTCATCGAGCGTGAGCGAGTCCATCGATCAGATCTTCGTCCGCGGAAAACAATGGTTGCTTACGCCTCTCTCGGGCGCACCCGATTGGTTGGTTCAAATCGCCTCGGCGCTCTTCAATATTTTCGCTCTGCTCGGTGTGTTTCTCACGATTTTCGCGGCCATCTCCGTCCTCGAGCGGAAAATTCTCGGTCGTATCCAAAATCGCTACGGCCCGAATCGCGTCGGGCCGTTCGGGCTTTTTCAACCGGTCGCCGATGGGATCAAGATGTTGATCAAGGAAGATGTCGTCCCGGCGCGCGCGGACAAGGTCGTGCATTTTTTCGCGCCCATACTGGTCGCGGCCACCGCGATTCTCGCGCTCGGCGTCATTCCCTACGGCCGAAACATGACGCCGTTTGGTATCGATGGCGGCATCTTGTTTTTCTTCGCCGTCGGATCAGCTACCGAGCTTGCCGTCTTCATGGCCGGCTGGGGCAGCAACAACAAGTTTTCGATGCTGGGCGCAATGCGCGCGATCGCGCAAATGGTCAGCTACGAACTGCCACTTTTCATCACCGCGCTCCCGGTGGTGATGGTTGTAGGCTCACTTTCGCCGGATGCGATTGTCGCGGCCCAAGGCGGTTATTCCTTTGGGATTCTGCCACATTGGTTTGTCACCACCCCCTGGGGCGCGACTGCCTTCATTTTATTTTTTGTCTCTGGTCTCGTCGAATCCAACCGCACTCCTTTTGATGTCCCGGAAGGCGAATCCGAAATTGTTGCCGGTCACATGACGGAATATTCCGGTTTCAAATATGCCACCTTTTTCATGGCGGAGTATTTTGGAATGTTCGCCATCAGTGGACTCGCCGTGACCCTGTTCCTTGGCGGGTGGCACGCGCCGGTTGCTGCGCTCAACTTCATTCCATCCTACCTTTGGTTTTTCCTTAAGCTGAGCGCGCTGCTCTTTGTTTATATCTGGGTCCGTGGAACGCTGCCGCGCACTCGCGTCGATCAAATCATGAATTTCGCCTGGAAATTCATGCTCCCGATGGCGTTCACCTGTATCGTCGCCGCTGCTGTCTGGCATTACCAGGGGCGCGGTCTCGCGGGCTGGCTTTGGTCCCTGGCAGTGATCGCGATTGTTTATCTCACGCTTTCGCGCGTCCTTGAGACGAGAAAAAGATTTGCCACGCGCATCTATCGTTTCGCCGAATGAATAGCGTCGCTCGCGATAAAGATAGCGATCGTAGGGCAAGCGCATCGCTCGCCTGGCTATTAGATTCGGCAGCCGACGCGCCTACCCTACAACCCATCGGCGGGGAATCCGGTTTTATCGAATGAATACGCCAGCATTTATCCTCATCGCCGTGATCACGCTCGCCGGCGCGCTCGCCGCCGCTACGCTGCGGAAGCTCATTCATGCGGCTCTTAGTTTGGTCATCGCGTTTGTTGGTGTGGCCGCGTCCTTCTTCATGTTAGGCGCTGAATTCGTTGGATTGGTGCAGGTCTTTGTTTATGTCGGAGCAGTCGCTGTCTTAATTGTTTTCACAATCCTATTGACGCGTCGCGAGGTGACGGGCGAGCCCGGCATTAACTGGGGCGGCGCCATCGTGGCGCTGGCTGTGTTTAGCGGATTACTCTGGGCAATTTTAAAAACCAGCTCGCTCGCGATTCCAGCGCCGCAAATCGAACCGCTCACCGTGAAACAGGTGGGCGAAGCGCTCATGACCAATTACGTCTGGCCGTTACAGTGCGTCGGGCTCGTCCTGACCGCTGCGCTCATCGGCGCGCTCCTTCTCGTGATGGAGGAAAAGCGATAATGTCGCGAAAGGAGGTTCTTCGTCCGGGGAACGCAGGCTGCCAGTCTGCGGCATTCGGCCGCTGTGCCGAATGCACTCTTGCGGGAAACACAACCTTAACTGCGATAGCTAAGCGCACAATCACACAGGTTCGCGGCAGGCTGCCGCGAACTACAGGCCAGCGGCCTGTGCTTCCCAGAAACAGAAGTACGCGATGACTCCAACCCTCCAACTTTTCCTCATCGTCTCGACCGCGCTATTCTCCATCGGCCTGCTCGCCGCGCTCAGTCGACGCCATGCTATTTTTATTTTGATCGGCATTGAGTTAATGCTCGCGGCCGCGAACTTGAATTTCATCGCCTTCTGGCGTTTCGGACCGCAGCCGCAACCACCAACTGGCGTACTGGTCGCGATCTTTTCCATCGCCATCGCCGCCGCCGAAGCCGCTGTCGGCCTCGCCCTCGTCATCGCCATCTACCGCCATTACCGCACGACTAACGTAGATCAACTCGACCAGCTCAAAGGATGAATGGACGCCGCCTCGCTACCGACAAATTGTAGGGCAGGCGCGTCGCCTGCCGATCCAAGAAGTGGCAACCGGGGCGGTCGCGCCGTAAGTCGCGATACCGCGGATCGAAAGATTATTCTCTGCCATTCGATGTTGGATGTTCGGTGTTGGATGTTCGGCGTTCACTTTCTTACCCAAAGATGAATCCCTGGATTGTTTCCAATCTCTGGCTAGTTCCGGCAGTACCGCTGGCCGCTTCCCTCGTGATTTTAAGCCTCACGAACTCGCGGCGTAACAGCGCGGCTGTGCTCGCGACCTTTGGTCAGATCATCGCGCTCGCCGTTGCGATCGTTGCCTTCTTATCGACGCTGCAAACGCCCGGCTTCCGCGCCGTCCACAATTTCACCTGGTTCACTTTCGGCGACCAGACCCTTCGCATCGGCTGGGTCCTCGACCCCCTCGCCGCCGCCATGATGATCATGATCACCCTGGTTGGCCTTTGCATTTTCGTCTTCAGCGTTGGCTACATGGCCGGCGACAAAAACATCACCCGCTTCTTCGCCTATCTCTCGTTCTTCTCCGGCGCGATGCTGGGAGTCGTCATCGCAAATAGCCTTCTCCTACTTTTTGTTAGCTGGGAACTGGTCGGACTCGCGTCCTATTTGCTCATTGGATTCTGGATCGAGCGGCCGAGCGCGGCCGCTGCGGCCAAGAAAGCATTCATCACCACGCGCATCGGCGACCTCGGGTTTTTTCTCGGGATGCTTTGGCTCTATCACAACAGCGGCAGCCTTTTGTTTTACGATCAGGGGCGTGGTTGCCTCGAAGATGCGGGACTTCTTGCCATTGGCGGTAGCGCCACCTTCATCGCGCTCCTGATTTTCTGCGGCGCGATGGGCAAGTCCGGGCAATTCCCTCTCCATGTCTGGCTGCCGGATGCAATGGAAGGCCCAACACCTGTCAGTGCGCTGATCCATGCCGCAACCATGGTCGCGGCCGGCGTTTTCCTCGTCGCTCGCGTCTATCCCTTATTCTCGTTAGGCGCAGTCAATGGCGTAACACCGTCTCTCACCGTGGTGGTATTGGTCGGTGTCGTCACTGCACTGATGGCGTCACTCATCGCTTTGGCGCAGTTCGATATCAAGCGCATTCTAGCTTACTCTACCGTCTCGCAGCTTGGCCTCATGATGGTCTCGCTCGGTGTCGGTGGCGTCGCAGCCGGCATCATGCACCTGATCGCGCACGGCTTTTTCAAAGCATTGCTCTTCCTCGGTGCGGGCTCAGTCATTCACGGGCTTCATCAGGAACAGGATGTCCGCAAAATGGGCGGCTTGCGCTGGATCATGCCAGTGACATTCCTCACTTACGCCATCGCGATGCTGAACCTGAGCGGCGTTCCCTTCTTCTTTTCTGGTGGTTGGACGAAGGAAGAAATCCTGCACAACACGGCGCAGTGGCCTGTCTCGCCCTTGCCAGACTACCTGATGCTCGCGGGAGTGATTCTCACCGCCCTCTACATGACTCGGCAGATGATCTACGTTTTTTTTGGAAGCAAACGCCCCGCTGTGGAGGCGCACGAAAGTCCGCGGATAATGACGATGCCGCTCATTGTCCTGGCCTCTTGTTCGATTCTTTTCACCCTCGTGCTCACGCCTGCCTGGCCCTGGCTACACGCCTATCTCAACGGCGAATCAGCACGCGTTGATTTCGGCTCGCTGATTCAGCCAATACTTTTTCTCTCATTTGCGCTAGTCGCCGCAGGAATTGGGCTCGGTTGGTTCATTTATCGCAATCTTGGCGAACGCGATCCTTTGGCGCGGGCACAGCCAGGTCTGTTTCGATTTCTCGAAAACAAAATGTGGTTCGATGAAATCTACGAAGAAACCGTTATCGTTTTCTGTCGAATACTCTCGCGTCTGGCCGATTGGCTGGATCGCTATTTCTGGGATGGCCTGGTCAGGCTATTTGCCGGACTCGGTCAGGCCTTCGGCGTTTTGAGCAAAGGCTTGGACGACCACGGCATCAACGCCGGCGTTGATGAAACCACCAGTGGAACACGCGGGATTGGCCGGCTGATTGCCGCGGCGCATTCGGGTCAGATCCAAACTTATTTGGGCGCGCTCGCTGTCGGCATGCTTCTCCTGCTTGTCCTTTACGCATGGCTTTCCTGATTACTACGCTTATCGCAGTTCCGATCGTCGGAGCGCTTATGGTTGGCGCGACGCGCAACTACGCTCGCGGCGTCGCCCTCGGATTTAATCTAGTTACTGCGGTTTGTACTTTTTTATTGTGGCAAAGTTTTGATTCTACTTCGCCCGGTCTTCAACTAGTTGAACGTCATAGCTGGATTCCTGCAATCGGTGCCGAGTATTTGGTCGGGATCGATGGTCTGAGTCTGCTCCTTGTCATTCTTACTTCGCTGGTATTTCCATTCGCCTTGCTCGCGCAACGAATGGATCGCGGTTTCTGCGCGTTGATGTTGATTATGCAAGCCGCCCTCTACGGCACGTTTACCGCCCAGAATTTCGTTCTCTGGTTTCTATTCTACGAGATGAGCCTCATCCCTGCCTTTCTTCTTATTAAAATCTGGGGAGGCAAAAAGCGCGACCGCGCCGCCACCAAATTCTTCCTTTATACCTTTCTCGGCAGCGTGGCGATGCTCCTCTCTTTCCTCGGCATCTACTTCACCAAGGGCACGTTCGATTTCGCCGGCCTCGCCGATCTTGCGAAAACCGGCGACTTGCTGACCGGCAACTTCAAGTGGCTCGCCTTCGCCGGAATTTTCCTTGGCCTCGCGGTCAAGGTGCCGCTCTTTCCCTTTCACACCTGGTTGCCTGACGCCTATGAAACCGCGCCTACCGGTGTTTCAATGGTGTTGACCGGCGCTCTTTCCAAAATGGGAGTTTACGGTTTTGTGCGCCTGCTTCTGCCACTCTTTCCTAGCGAAGTTAGGACACTGGGGCCGTGGCTGTTGACCCTGGCGGTATGTTCCATCGTCATCGCGCCTCTGGCCGCCTGGGCGCAATCGGACCTGAAACGAATGGTTGCCTACTTGTCGATCAACCATCTCGGCTACTGCATGCTCGGTCTTTTCGCCGTCACCGCAGCGACGGTGCGGCCTTCGGTCGAAATGCAGGCGGCCTTGAGCGGCGTCTTCATGCAAATCTTCAATCATGGCATCACTGCGGCCGCGCTCTTCTATTTTGTCGGATTACTCGAGCAACGACGCGGCCTGCGCGGCATCGATGATTTCGGAGGGCTGATGCAACGGGCGCCGCTTTTCTGTGGCTGGATGAGCGTCGCGATGTTCTCATCGCTCGGTCTGCCCGGACTAAACGGATTTATCGGCGAATTTCTCATCTTCAAAGGTTCCTTCGCCATTGCTGGCTCGTTTACCGCGTTCGCGGTAATCGGTCTTCTCTTCACCGCCATCGTGTTTATGCGTGTAATGCAAACGCTTTTCAGCGGGCCGCTCGTTAGAGGCGGGGTCACTTTTACCGATCTCAGACCTAGCGAGAAGTGGGTGGTAATTCCGATCGCGCTTCTCATGTTCGCCATCGGCATCGCGCCCCAATTCCTTTTCAACATTTTCAACTCCACCGTAGTGGAGATGGCGCGACTGTTGGTCTGAATTTCCGCAAATGAGCAGAGAGGTCGTTCCAATCCGACAAATTGCGCAATCGATTTATCTGATTCGCGGTCAGAGAGTGATGCTTAGCCAAGACTTGGCCATTCTCTATGGCGTGGCCGTCAAGGTTCTTAATCAAGCGGTGAAGCGCAATGCGGTGCGATTT
>QHPM01000366.1 GCA_003219095.1 Verrucomicrobiota bacterium | reverse complement strand
ATATCGACACCGGGGTAAACAGTTTCGTCAATGGCACCACGTTTTCCCCGTTCGGAGGCGCGGGCCGCAGTCTCTACACCGAAGATCTAAAGGGACGCAGCTACAACGACGTTTACGACAACAGTATTTACCGAATCCAGGCTGAGGTTGGTTATGTGCTGACAAATCATGTCGAACTTTTTGGCACGTTCAAATATGCCGGTGGATACGGCAAAAAACAGTATGGCGACCGCGACATCTATGCTAATTTCACGACCTACTCCCTCGTCAGCTACCCGGGCTTATACAGGTCTTACGGGGGCGAGCTTGGTCTGCGTTACTTTTTCTTTTCCAAAGAAATGTCGCAACCTTGGCGCATCCGTCCGTATATCTCCGTCTCGGGCGGGGCGACACACGTGGATCACATCGGTGACGTCCTCTACCAGTCTAGCAATGGCTTTTATTCCTACGCCCCCTTTATCAAAGGAAGGTTATATAACGACAGTTGGGTTGGAACCGGTGCATTCTTGGTTGGTGCGGAGGTGCCACTTTCTTGTCACTGGTCAGTAGGTCTGGATGCCGGTATCCGCTATGAGTCACCGCTCGATCCCAGCAGCGATATCACTCATTATAACTACCGCGGCATTCCTTACCAGGTTAGCGATCAACATTACAATCATGACGCTGGCGATCGCTTGTATGTCCCAGTGACAGGTTACATAAAGTTTCGCTTCTAAAGGGGACCCCTGGCAACGCGCTGGTGAAAGTTTAGAAGAACTGGGCGTTCGAGAAATAGGTGCCATTGCCAGGATTTCAATCGGGAGGGAATCGAAAAAGTCTTTCGCATCGCTTACCTCCAATACCGGCTCGGCTAGATGCGCCGCGAGAAAACTCGCATCCGGATTTGTGGCAAGGGCAGCGCGCGCAGTTAATTCACAACGGGCAAGCAAATCGATGATATGTCGCAATTTTGGCAAAAGCCCATTGGCGTGTTTGAATTCGGCCGTGCAAATACCGGGGCTGGTCGCTTCCACGAACGGCGAAAGCATGAAAGCGTGATGCAGCAAAATATCACTGAGTTGTTGCTCGCAATCGCGCGCACGCGCTTTGATGACCAGGCGAAGACACCGGGCCAGGGCCTGGCTGGGGGTCATTCCGGCGCGAACGCCTTCATTTTCTGCTGCTTCATTTAACTGCAGGATCACCGCTTTTATCGCAGTGGCGTCGAGGACGGCCAGAGGTTGCTCGCGCAATTTTGGCTGATGACGCGCGATTGCTTGTAGATAAAAATTCGGCAGCAAAATGGTGGCAAACATTTTATCCCAAGGCGGAGGCGATTGTTTTTGCCCGCCGGACTTTGAAATGCAATTGCCCGCTTGGATTGTCCATGTTGTGGCGGCTCATGACCACAAATGCGGTCGGCGCTGGCTCGACCAATCGTTGCAAGCGATACCAGCTCGTCGCTGGAATGCGGCGCAATTCTTCCACCGGATTCAAAACAAGATCGAGAATGATGAGTGGGAAATTTCCGTCGCGCAAAAGAAAATCAGCAGCTTTGATGGCTTCGGTGGCTTTCTCGCAGCGGGCCCAAAGCAAATGTTGCAAAGTGCCGGGCTCAACGGATTGGACATCGAAAGAATCGCGGCCATCAACGAGAGCGAGAAAAAATCGATCGCGTTGTGCGATTTGTAGTAAACGGTGAATGAGCAGAGCCGAGCCGGCGCTCGTATTTGGGCTGATGATTTCAGTGATCGCACCTTTACGGAGGCCGCCATCGGTCGCTCGCTCAAGAAAAGGAATGCTGATTTGTCCGCCAGTAAGAGCGGGCGGATGCTGAAAGCGTTCCGCCAAAAGCTTACGGAGATCGATAATCTGCCGGCTTGCTGCCATTTCCAAAAATGGCACAAATCGATATATGTTCAAACGAACATTATCTGCCTACCCATTTCCCAAAAACAAGGAACACAGACTTTCCAGTCTGTGCCCCCAGCGGAGCTTTACTCCGCTGACGTGCCGCTTTGGGCACGCTATGTTGCCTTACTAGGCAGCGGGTTGGAAACCCGCCGGGAGCACAGACCCGGAGGCCTGTGTTCCGTTTTAGCGTCCTTTGGCGTGTTTAGCGGACGAAACTGCCTGCTGTCTGGTTCCGCCGTTGGGTTGCCGGCGGACCAGCGACACCATCACGCCTTGAATCCGCAAATCATGGGCCGGGCGCTGATCGGGATAGCGTGGATTTTCCGCTCGCAAATAAGGCCGGCCGTGTTCGATGACAAAACGTTTCAATGTCGTCTCACCATCGATCAGGGCCGCCACAATATCACCGTTTCGCGCTTCCTTGCGATCGTCCAGAATCACGGTGTCGCCATCGAGAACGTGGGCATTCACCATCGAATCGCCCCGGACTTTCAGCGCAAACATTCGCGCATTCTTGGGGGCATTAGCCGAGCGAGCATCGAGCGAAACGTGGCCCAACACCGTTTGCTCGGTGAATGTGGCCATGCCGGCCGGAATTTGTCCGTAAATCGGTATATCTGTGATCCGCACTTTTTGCATCGGGGTGACAAGAGCACGCGCTTTGCGGGCGTGGCGATCAAGAAATCCTTTGCGTTCGAGGGTGGAGATGTATTGCATCACTGAAGTTTGGCTGGCGAAGCCAAAGTGATTTTGGATTTCGCGCGTGCTGGGGGTGATACCTTTCTCGCGTTGTTCGCTCTGAATAAAATCGAGCACAGTTCTCTGGCGATCGGTTAGCATTTCAAGGAAATGATGCAACGCATCGGCCGTGGCGCAAGTTCAAATGAACATCTATTGCTATTGGCGAGACCGTTTTTTGTAGGCCAAGCGTTCCCGCTTGCCGTGGCAGGCAGGAATGCCTGCGCTACAATCCGGCCACCGGCATCATTGCGGCCGGTTACAAGCCGATCAGGCAGCGAAGCTTTCGCCGCAGGAACAATGCGCGACGGCATTCGGGTTTGTAACCTTAAACCCGCCTTTCTGCAGGTCGTCGCTGAAATCGAGGACTGACCCGCTGACGAACAGTGCGCTCTTGGGATCGACCACGATTCGAACATTAGATGACTGAACGAGGATGTCGCGCGGCGCTGGGCCTTCGACCAGATCCATTTTGTATTGCAGACCAGAACAACCGCCGCCGATTACGGCCAAACGTAAAGCACCCTGGGGCCGGCCTTGTTTTTCGAGGAGCGAGCTCAGGCGACGAGCAGCATTTTCCGTTACCTTAATTAGCTTCTCATTGCCGATCTTAATCCCGTTAGCCGTCGCCTCGCTCACAAACTAAGGTCGTGTTATCTGACTGAATTTCAAGGGAGGTCGTGTTGCAGCGTGCGGCCGGCGGCAGCGTGGAAGCCGTCGCTCCCAGCTAAATGCTGCTGCGCGATCTGCTCGATCTCGGAAATCATCGAGACATGTTGAAATTTTTCCCGCAATACTTTCGCTTCCGGAAAATTTTTCG
>QHPM01000365.1 GCA_003219095.1 Verrucomicrobiota bacterium | reverse complement strand
CGTTGCTCCAGAATTTTGGGAGACGACGGCGCGTATCCCTTCATAACGGACAAGATGGCCGTTGGCCCCACAGCCAGGATGAGCTGTGCTGCAAGCGCTGCCAACCTTGGAACATCACTTCACTACTCCAACACTCCATTACTCCCTTTTGTTCACATCGACCGTGTGGTCACAACCAATTTATCATTTTGCAGTGACGCCATTTTGATGTTCCGCCAAAGATTGTTGGCATCGGCGTGCTTGCCCGATTCCCGGTGAAAGCTTTCGTTAAAACTGCGATTGAACGATTGCATAAACTCGCTTGTCAGGATCACCCTTGGAAATTGATGGCCACTGGCTTCGGCTGAACGGATATCGAAGTTAAAATTGTCGTCCACGTAGCTGAAACCGAACTGAATATTTCCGTTGAACCACCGGCCCTTGAGTCGATTCCAATGCATCGAACCAAGCGGTGCGCTCACGTCGAGCGAAGCAATGGAGCCGGCAATGGCTACTCGCGCGCGGCCGGCTGCCCCGCGGAACTCCGGTTCATTTGCAATTAGAGCGTTGATCTCATTGGAGCTGAACTCAATTGTAGATTCCTGATGGTTCCTCACCGCGCTGCGAAGCGTATCCAGTTTCGCTTTTGCCACTTGTAGTTCTGCCGGCGTTGCCGGCCGTACCTGGATCTGGACCGGCTCGGTTGACGTGAAAACATGGATGGCGCGGTTTAGCAGGAAGAAGCTCCCTCCGACAAAAACGGCCACGAGAATTACGCCTGCGATGATCAGAGTCAGGCAGCCTTTAGCGAAACAACCCATTCCGCTCGGCGCGGGCGGTGGCGTCTGCATGATGGGAGGTGCTTCCATTGGCGGCGACAACTAGCGCGGCAATACCAGCTTTGAAAGAAATTTCTTGCGCGAGAAGACCATTGTCGGGTCGGACTTGCCCTCGTAGATTGAAATGATGAAAGCCAAAGTGGTGGTGATGCCGAAAGCCGCCGTGCTCGACCCGCAGGGCGCGGCCGTGCGGGAAGCGATGCAGCATCTCGGGATGGGTGAGGTAAAAAATGTCCGGATTGGTAAATACCTGGAGATTGACCTCGAACGCGATGGCGCCGACGTGGAAGCGCGTTTGCACAAACTTTGCCGCGATTTGCTGTCGAATCCGGTCATCGAAGACTATCAATTAGTGAAAGAGTGAAAGCGCTGCGTTATTTTTTCTGCGTGGTTTTCCCGCCGCTGGCGGTTTTGCTAACGGGGCGGATTGGCAGTTTTTTCCTTAGCGTGCTACTGACCTTGCTCGGCTGGATTCCGGGAGTGATTCACGCCTGTTTGGTGGTAAATGATTATCACGAAGAGCAACGAGCGACCCGGCTCGCTCACGCTTAGATGAAATTCGCGGTCATCCAATTTCCCGGCTCCAATTGCGATCAAGATTGCCTTCGTGCCATCAATGGGCTCGAGGGCTGCGGCGCGGAATATGTCTGGCACAAAGCGACTTCGCTGGCGGGCTTTGATGCCATTGTCTTACCAGGCGGTTTTGCCTACGGCGATTATTTGCGTTGCGGCGCCATCGCGCGTTTTTCGCCAATCATGAACGAGGTTGTGCGCGCGGCGAAAGAAGGCTGGCTGGTGCTCGGCACCTGCAACGGATTTCAAGTCTTATGCGAAGCGGGATTGTTGCCGGGGGCGCTCGTGCGCAACCGCGGATTGCGGTTCGTTTGCGACATGGTGCGGCTACGGATTGAAGTGCCCGACTCCGCTTTTACGCGCGGTTGTCCGCAGGGGACGATTCTGCGAATGCCGATTGCTCACGGCGAAGGCTGTTATTTTGCCGACACGAACACATTGCGTGAATTGAATGGGAACGGACAAGTGGTGATGCGTTATTGCGATGCGACCGGCACGACCATTCCGGAATCGAATCCGAACGGTTCGATTGAAAACATTGCCGGCATTTGCAATCGCGAGGGAAATGTTTTCGGTTTGATGCCGCATCCTGACCGTGCTTGTGATGCCCGCCTCGGCAGCGCGGATGGCGCCAGGGTTTTCCTTTCCATGGCAGAGACCATTCTGGC
>QHPM01000345.1 GCA_003219095.1 Verrucomicrobiota bacterium | reverse complement strand
TCAGACTAGAAGGGTGCGCACCGCTTGCTGTGGTTTCTTTCTATCAATCAGTCTGGCAATAGCGGGAACACTGCCGCTTACAACCAGCGAGATCAGCCTCATGCTTCGCTCCGGTTATTCTGTGCCGACGATTGAGGCGGAACTTGCCACCCGCCATTTCGCCGATCAGCTCGATGAGGCCAAGCGGAACCAGCTAATCAAGGCCGGCGCTACCTCGCAGCTACTGAATGGAATCGAGAGCGGAAAATTTGCCGTTCCGAAAGACGAACTCGAAAAATCGCGCCGGAAAATGGAAGAGCAGGCACGTGACCGGGCACTCCTGGCCGAGCAGGCGAAAAGAAATGACACTCTGTACCAAAACCAATTGCTGAAACAGCGCGCGCAAGTGGTTACCCAAGGGCCCAATTCGATTGCTGACGCAGCGAAGGGCAATCTGGTTCGCCTCGAAAACGGCAACTTGGTGTCGGGTTATGACGAGGAAATCGCGCAGAAGCAAATCTACGGTCTTTACTTCTCAGCTCACTGGTGCGGACCTTGCCGAAAGTTCACACCGCAACTGGTCGCCTACTATAATCAGATCGCGCACGACCATCCTGAGTTCGAAATCATTTTCGTGAGCGCCGACAAATCGGCCGACGGCATGACGACCTACATGCAAGAGAGCAGCATGCCCTGGCCGGCAATCGAATACAGCAAGCTCGCGAATGTTCCGACATTACAAAAATACGCCGGCCGCGGGATTCCCGACCTCGTCATTGTCGATGCCAGCGGCAAAGTTTTGGCCGACACTTATGTCAGCGGCAAATACGTCGGTCCAGCCAAGGTCCTCGATGACCTGAGCGCAATTTTCGCGTGTGGTCGTTCCACCCAAGTCGCCGCCAATCGATAGCGGAATCGCACAATTATAGGGCATCGCGGTCAGATGCCTCGCATTTAAAAACCATTTGACTGGGACGGCTACAACCAATTGGATGCTGTCAGTTTAACCCGGTCGCCATGACGTCCGAGTGGACCCGCTCTGAACGAATCGTGATTTCGAGAGTCAGATTTACACGAATGGTTCCGATGTTAAGTTTTATCGGGCGTATCTTTTGCGCCCCCGCAAATTAAATGGAACAAACCCCGCCGTTTCCTTCACCGGAAGAACTGAAATCGAAGCTCGCCGAGTTTATGAAATCGAACTTCGGCGATCGGGTGGCGTTTACCACCCTCACCCAGCCGGATACGGTCGAGACGGGGACGGATGAGAAAGCCCCGCCGGAAGAGGCGAAGGAATTCGAATTTAATTTTTTGCCGCGAGACATCAAAGCGCACCTCGATCGTTTTGTGATCAAACAAGACGAAGCCAAGAAGGTGCTCTCGATCGCAGTCTGCGATCACTACAACCACGTCAATCATGTCCGGCAGCTGGAGAAAGAAAATGCCAATGGCGCAGTTGAGACGGAATACGCCAAGCAAAATGTTATTCTGGTCGGCCCGACCGGGGTCGGAAAAACGTATCTGATCAAACACATCGCCGATCTGATCAAGGTCCCTTTTGTTAAGGCGGACGCGACAAAGTTTAGCGAAACGGGTTACGTCGGTGGCGACGTGGAAGATTTGGTGCGCGAACTTGTCCACAAAGCTGACGGCGACGTGAATCGGGCACAGTTCGGGATCATTTACATCGACGAAATCGACAAGATCGCTTCGGCCGGCACCATGATCGGGCGCGACGTCAGCGGTCGTGGCGTGCAAACGACTCTGCTCAAGTTAATGGAAGAAACCGAAGTGCCGTTGCGCAGCGCGATGGATTTGCAGGGACAGATCCAGGCGGCTTTGGAATTTCAAAGGCGCGGCAAATCGAGCCGGCAAACTATCAACACTCGTTATATTCTATTTGTCGTTAGCGGCGCATTCGAGCGTTTGAAAGAACAGGTTTCGCGTCGGGTCAAAGGACAGATCGGATTTAGCGCGGAGCCGATCCGCGTCATGGATAACGAGCTTTTTCAATTTGTTACCACGCAGGATTTCATCGAGTTCGGGTTCGAGCCTGAATTCATCGGGCGTCTGCCGGTACGCGTGGTCTGCGAAGAATTGAGCGCGGATGATCTCTTCAGCATCATGAAGTATTCGGAAGGCAGTTTGTTGCGGCAGTACGAACGCGCCTTTCGTGCCTACGGTATCGCCATCAGTTTCGAGGATGAAGCACTGCGCCTGATGGCGCAGGCCGGGGGATTTCAAATTTTATCTCGCAGGCTCCGGCATCAGCCAGCTGCGGGTCACAGTCGAATTAGTGCGCGCACCCAAACGGGTGCTCGATCGCCTGTTGGCCGAAGGCCACAAACACGAGGTAGTCGCGCTTGATCAGCAGATTGACGTTTTCAGCGAATCATTCCGCCGGCAGCATGATCTCGAGATCGCGTTCGAAGACGCCGCGCGGCGCCGGCTGGTGGAAAGGGCGCAAACCGAAAAAATGTCGGTGGCGGATTTGACTGCGCATCTCTTTCGCGATTTTCATTTTGGATTGAATCTGGTGCGCAAAAATTCCGGACAAAACAAGTTTACCCTGCCGCTTTCGGCGGTAGACGCGCCGGATAAATTTCTCAGCAATCTGGTGGTGCAATCCTATTATCCTGCACACCAAATAAACGAAGCTGGATGAAACGCTCGCTTCTCTTTGCATTGATCATCACGGTCGTGGTTGCGGCAATCGCCAGCGCGTCGCACGCGGGGAGATGGCTGGTAGGGGTTGAGCTGCCGCTGAAGCACTGGATGGAGAAATTGAACGGTCCCTCCCGCGATCTCAGCGGCATCTGGCAATACAGCTTGATCACACTCCTCGGCTTCGCCACGGCCTGGATGACGATCACGAGCTCTCGGCGGCATCGCATTGGCTTGCTCATTCTCGCGGTAATTGTGGAGCTTCTGGCGCTCACCTGGGTTATCTCGCTCTATCACATTTTCTTTGCACCCCTGCCCTGCATCCTCGCTGTCATCCTCGGTTACAGCGGCGCGCTGCTCTACCTTGCCATCGCCGGACGCAAACGTGCCGGCATTCCCCTTTCCTTGTTCAATGGCAAACTCTCGCCCGTGCAAATTTCGCGGTTGCGCTCCGGCGAAGTTGAATTCGACGGCACTGCACGCGCTTTCGAAACCAGCGTAGTGGTTTGTGATTTAGCCAATAAATACGATCTCGCTGATAGCGACGAGCCCGGTGTGGTGGCAAAGGCCAGCGAAAAATTTACCGCGCGCGCGGCTGAACTATTGCGCGAGGCCGGCGCTTACTTGCATGCCGCCGACGGCGAGGGCGTTGTTGCCGTGTTTGGATTCCCCGGGGCTCTGGAGGATCATGCTGAGAAAGCAGTGCGCGCCGCATTCGATCTTGCGCGTGCGTTTGCCGAAAAATCAAATGGCAGCAACGGTCAAAACGCCGCCGCCGGCGCCCACGTCGGGGTTAGCTCCGGCTCGATGATCACCGCGCCAACGGAAGAGAAGCAAGACATCTTCGTGTTGGGCGAGCCGATCGAGTTAGCGCGGCGCTTTTGCGTCGCTAATCGCTTTTATGGCTCGCGCATTCTCATTGGTCCGCGGACTTTTGAGTTGGCCAACAATGCCATCGTTGCGCGCCCGATCGATTTTCTCAGCGGCGTTAACGCCCAGGAGCGACATGAAATTTATGAACCGCTCGCCTTCACCGCCGATGCCCCAAGCGAATTAGTGGCGCGGCGCGATTCATTTTGGAACGGCGTCGTCTTGTACCGAGAGCAGCGTTGGGCCGAGGCCTACAGCGAATTCCAAAAGGCACGCGGACCAAACCACGAGGAAGATGCACCGCTCAATCTTTATTTGCGCCGACTTGAGCCGCTCACGTTGCACTTAATGGAATCGCCGGCGAAATAACCGGTCCGAGCCGGACTGGCGATCAGAGTTTTGAGAAGAACCGAGTACCCAGAAG
>QHPM01000344.1 GCA_003219095.1 Verrucomicrobiota bacterium | reverse complement strand
CCGCACGCAGGCATTCACCAGGCGTTTTCCAAAGCCGACACGACCATCAGCCAAAGCATCCGTTCGATTGTGAACCTGATTCAGCGACCGGGACTCATTCGCATTGGCTTTGACGATTTGCTTTCTGCATTGCGCAGCCGCAACGGGCGTTGCCTGTTCGGCTTTGGAGAATCCGATTCGGACAATCGGGCGCACGATGCGCTCGCACAGGCGCTCAAGAGTCCTTTGATGGATCGAGGTCGAACACTGGCGGACTCCGCGCGGGTGCTCGTCCAGGTGGCAGGCGGGCCCGGTATGACGTTGTCGGAAGTCGAAATCGTCATGAAGGAGCTCGATCGACATGTTAGCGACGAAACGCAGATTCTCTTCGGAACCGCTGTGGACGGACGGCTGGGGGAACGTTTGACCGTGACGATTATCAGTTCATTTGCCGCAGATGAACATCTGCCGCAGACGCAGCCTCCGATGAGCAGCGCGCCGCCAATGCCGCCAGCCTGGGAGCAGCCTCACGAGGCACGACCGAAAGTTGAGGTCGAGCCCGAGCCGGCGCCGATCGAAGATTTTCAGTCCGAGACGTCTCCTATCGAAGAGCCGGGTCTTGCTGAGGTCGAAATCGCGCCAGCGCCTCTCGAAGAACAAGCGCCGAACACGGTTGAGGTTCTCGACACGGCTGAGCCGCCGCCCGTGATCACGCCGCGAAGAAAGCCGGCTCCCGCAAACGAGGAAAAAGTATCCGCTGAAAAATCGACGCAGGCCAAACAGGAAGTTTTGCAGTTCGAGCCGGTCAACCGTGGTCGCTTTGAAAAGAGTGAGCCAACCATTGTCGAAGGCGAAGACCTCGACGTTCCGACCTATCTGCGAAAAAAAATCAAGGTGAAGTGATTTGACTGTGGAGGCAGCCGTGTCGGCCGCAAGTCTGTTTTGCCTGCCGGCGACACGCCGGCCACTACAGTTTCACTTCTTCATCAGTTCCAGCACGGCGTTCGTCATTCCGATGACACCCACGCGGATGGTCGGTTCGGGGACAGGCGCGAATTTACTCGAATGCAGGGTTGGCAGTTCTTTTCCCGCCTGCTTGTACTCCGCGATCTTCGCCGGCTCGACCGCGCCGATGTGAAAATCAACCGCCGGTATGGAGTGGTCCGGCAAGCTGTATTCGGAAAAATCTTCGCCGCCCATCGTTGGAGCAACAATCTCGACGTTCTCGTTGCCTAACGAGTTCTTCCAGACAGCGACCAGCCGCTTGGTCAGCTCCGGATTGTTATAGGTCGCCGGGCAAAATAGGTCCTTCGACACATTCACAATTGGCGCTCGATCACGCGGAACTCCACCTGCGGCGGCAATGCCTTGAGCGATCCTGTCAATCGCGGCCAACACGCGCTGGCGCGTCTCGGGTTTATACGTGCGCACGGTTAGCTGCATTTTCACTTCGTCCGGGATGATGTTGTGCTTTGTCCCGCCGTGGATGGATCCCACCGTGACAACGATTGGGTCGAGCGGATTATTTTCGCGACTCGCGATGGTTTGCCAGTCGTTGATCATTTCCGCCGCGAGTACAATCGGATCCTTTGTCTTATGGGGATAGGCGCCGTGTCCGCCCACGCCTCGGACGGTGACATCGACTGAATCGACATTGGCGTAAGTGTAACCTTCGGTCACGCCAATGCGGCCTGTTTCCAGATCGGCTTTGTCATGGAAACCCAACGCGAAATTCGGTTTGCCGAATTTTTCGTAGAGCCCGTCCTTGAGCAGTGCGCGCGCGCCATTGCCGGTTTCCTCCGCTGGCTGCGACACGAAAAGGATCGTGCCGTGCCACTGATCCTTTAGCTTCGCAAGGGCGCGGCTCTTTGCCTTCATCGTTTTGGGCGACGGTCTTGCTGGCGTACGGTAAACCGGTGTCTTCTGTCACTGGCAGTGCATCCATATCCGTTCGCACAAGCACAGTTGGCCCGTCGCCATTCTTCATCACGCCCACCACGCCGTAGCCTTTGAGTTTGGAGTTCTCATATTTGCCCAGATTCTCGGTGACCTGGCAGCCTGCGGCGCGCAATTCCTTTGCGATGAGAGATGCAGTGCGTTCCTCGTGCCCGGATAATTCGGGATGAGTATGAATGTCCTTGTAAATCGGGAGCAGAGAGGGCAGCTCCGCATCAGCTAGCGATTGCGGTGCTTGCTGCGCGAGTGCAAGTGCCGGCAGAATCGTGCACAAGAAGATCGGCAACCAACGAAATTTCATTTCTCACCTATATCCACAGATTTGGCAGATTTCCGCACATTATTTTTGTCAATCCGAGCGGAGCGAAGCGTAGTCGAGGGAGCCCGTGGCGGAAGCATCGGGTAACGCAGCGGGATTCCTCGACTTCGTTCGGAATGACAGCACGTTAATAGAAATGGAATTCGAGAAAAACACGCTGCTCTTCGGCGCTGATCCGACGCCACGCATCGTTGCAATTGAGCTCGGCGAAACCGGAACGGTTAAGGTTTACCGCCGGGAAGCGGACGGATCGACGGTTGCCGACGTTGAGCCTTTCCATCCATTTGTCTGGTGCGACTCGGATGTTGTCGATCTTGGCATTGAATCGGAAAAGCTCGAAAGCAGTCTCAAGTACGGCTGGCTGGTTACGGTCGATAGCTGGAAAGAACTCATTGCATTACGGAATGGACTGAAAAGCGCCGGGCGCGATTTCTTCGCGTTTACCGATCCAGTGCAGCACTACCTGACCGCAACCGGTCGCACATTGTTCAAGGACCTTCCGTTTGAAGAATTGAAACGAATGCAGATTGAGGTGCTTGCTGTAGCCGGGGTCGCTGACCCCGGCGCCGCGGCCAGCGACCCCGGCCACGACAACGATCACATCATGAGCATCGCGCTCTCGGATAACACCGGCTGGGAAGAGCTGCTGATTGTTGATCCTAAAAATGTCGAAGAATCGGAGCACGAGGCCCTAAAGCGTCTGACTGCCATTATCAAAGAGCGCGATCCCGACGTGATCGAAGGCCACGACTTGTTCCGCTTCCATCTTCCGTATCTGGCCGCCCGCGCGAAGAAGGCGAAAACGAAGCTCGATTGGGGACGTAGCGATGGATTCCTGCGCTCCCGACCATCACGACTGCAAATCGCGGAAAAGACAATTGATTATCCGAAGTTCACAGTCGGTGGCCGTCATTTTGTCGATACTTTTTTGCTGGCACACTTTTACGACGTCGGCATGAGGTCCCTTGCCGGTTTCGAACGGACTGACGTCGCCCGGCATTTTGATCTTTGCGGCGACGACGAAGTTTCTGCGCTTACAGGCAAGGAATTGCAACGCGCGTATCTTGAAAATTCAGAAGCATTTCGACAACGCGCAGTCTGCGGCGTGCGAGAGACACGGAGGCTATCTGAATTGTTAGGCGCGAGCTACTTCATTCAGGCACAGATTTTCCCCTACAACTATCAGGATGTGATCGTTCGCGGCAACGCCACGCGGATTAATGCGCTGTTCCTGCGTGAATATTTCCGGCAACGCCATTCCATTCCCGAGCTGCCAATGGTTAGCGCGTTCGAGGGCGGTTACACAGACGTCTTCTTTACCGGGGTTGCGCACGATGTCTGGCACTGCGACGTCGCTTCGCTCTATCCGTCGATCATGTTGAAGTTCGATTGTTTTCCGGTGACGGATCAGTTGCAAATCTTCCGCCATTTGCTCACCGACTTGCGTACGTTCCGGTTGGAAGCGAAGTCAGAAATGCGGGCGGAGAAAGATCCCGCGAAGCAACATCACCTGCAGGCGTTGCATAATACGTTCAAGATTCTGCTCAACAGTTTCTACGGATATCTCGGGTTCGCACAGGGACATTTTGCCGATTTCGATGCTGCAGCGCGCGTGACTCAGATCGGGCGCGATTTGCTGAAACAGATGATCGACTGGTTAGGCACGCAGGGAGCGAAAGTGATTGAAGTCGATACGGACGGAATCTATTTCGTCCCGCCTTCTTCTGTGGAGGCAGGCGTGTCGCCTGCGAAGAAAGGTAGAGCAGCCAACAGGGCTGCCACTACAGCAGACGACACAGATGAATTGCAAAAAGGTTTGGCGAAAGTATTGCCCGAGGGAATTGAAATC
>QHPM01000277.1 GCA_003219095.1 Verrucomicrobiota bacterium | reverse complement strand
AAGGCGCAGCTTGTGAAGTGAGTTCGAATCGTTGCCTGTTATCTCTCTGCGGTCGGCCATGTTCTCCACCCGTTTACACGGTTTTGCAATTCACCAACGTTACCGAGCCGGCAATGACGATTAATAGCACGAAATGCTTTGGGCGTGAAGCTCAGATTTTTCTTACCGTTTTGCGTAGCGCACTGGTGTAGAACTCCTAGGCGAGAAATGCGGTATCATCTCCCCTTCGCGTAAGGGAGGAAAGCCGATAATGACGACCCCCAATTTGAAGTAGGGATTCTCGCCAGCATTTTTTTACTCTCTGGCCCGATGATAACAATTACTTTCGCTATCTCATAAGGTTACGTATCTCCGACGAATCGTCAGCGCTTCCTCGGGATCGTTCGACCCGGGGATAAACCAAGATCGAGCCTGGTCGGCGCGTAAGGCAGTGCCATTCCAGGGCGATTGTTTGCCATCAACTCCTCTTGCTAGAGAAATGACCATAATTACCATAAGACAATCCGACGCTTCTAGCCACATGTCATAAGTCCTTGATAGCGAGACATCATAGCCTGCCGGTGCCCATGCGGCAAAGTTGGAACGTCGAACTCCTTTACTTTTAAAGCATTGGTGAGAAAACCGTCGAAAAACTGTTTATAGAAAAAACAGTAGAAATATTTAGTTGACCTGGAGCCACTTATCGTTTTATCGCAGTTTTGCGGCGCGGACGCGGCCGTGCCTTTGGCCTATGACGTGCTTTATTAAATACCGCAGTATTTATAATACATATGATGAAATCACTAAAATACCTCTTAACGGTAGCCGCTGTAACAGGCGCGCTTACTCTCAGCGCAAAAGCCGACCTCCTATTCCTCGGGGCGGAATCATTCCAGGACGGTGGTAACAACAGTCCCGATCAAAACCTGATAGAATTGGGAAACTTTGTTGACACTACAGGCTTCACCCTCTGCGATAATTTTGAGGAACTCAACGGGGGCGACCAAAACATCGATGTTGACGCCGGCTCTTTTCTCGTAGTTCACTACGGCAAAGGTAAAGGTGGAAGTTCTAAAGGCGGCAGCCTCGAATTCTACCAAGTTATCAATGGTGAAACGAACGTGACGGTACCGGGAAATGGCAATGTGGGCGGTAACGATGCATTTGGTCATGGCGGCATCTCCTCAATTAGAGAATTTTGCCCTCCAAGCCGTAATGTGCCGGATAGCGGAGCGACCGTGATGTTGCTCGGCAGCGCAGTCACAGGTTTGGGCTTGGTGCGACGCTATCTAAAGCGATAGGCTTCGACCGTTTAACAGTCCGACGTGAGGTGGCCGTTCGATGAACGGCCACTTTTGCGTACTGTGGGCAGAATTCCGACACCTTTCTGCTCCGTTCATAAGCTCTTGATCGCGAATGACACTTGGCTTCTCGAGTTCTTCGGAAAACGGAGGCAGCGTCGGGCTTTCTTACAATCCCCTCCTTCCGCGAGAAAAAGCGTGCAAGCATGCAGCGAAAATTTCACCAATTTCAAGCTGCCTTCCTTCAAACACTTATGGGCAAAATCGCGGATCGCGTGAAAATTTTGTCGGTCAGTGGCCCGAACTTTGCTTTCTCGGCAAGAGCACTAAATCAACCCTTAAATTATGAAATCAATAAAATACCTCCTAACGTTGGCAGCTGTGACGGGCGCGCTGACAGTCTCAGCTAAAGCTGATCTCGATTTCCTCGGATCGGTTAGCTTTTTCGCCAACAAGCCGAACAGCCCAGAGGCCAATCTGATAGCCTTAGGCAACTTTGGCGTCGACACCACGGGCCTCGGCATCTGTGGTAATTTCGAGAACCTAAGTGGCGACACTACCATCACCGTCGACACGGGCGCCTTTCTTGTCGTCCACTACGGCAAAGGCAGTGGCGGGTCTAGTAAAGGTGGCAGCCTCGAGTTCTTCCAGGTTGTTAACAACGAAACGACAGTGACCGTGCCGGGCTTCCCGAATGCGGGCGATACATTCGCCACGGGCGGTATCTCTTCAATCAGGGCATTCTGCCCAGGCGGCCCCCCTCCTCCCGTTCCGGATAGCGGCACGACTGCGATGTTGCTTGGAAGCGCTGTCGCCGGCCTCGGCTTGGTGCGTCGCTACCTGAAGCGATAAGGTTTTAGCCTAGAACAAAATCAAAGTGAAGTGGCCGTTCGATGAACGGCCACTTTGCTGTACAAGCGATGTCGTGCAGCCATTAGCGTAGCCGGCCCGCACTGCGGGCGCTTTCTGGGCGAAAGCAACACGACTCATGGCGCGCTGGCTGCAGACGAAAAAGCTCGGTGAGAAGTGGGGGAAAAGGCGGTTCCCCCGTCGCCGCTCCTGCACAATTTGGATAAGCGGCCGGTGGCTGTTCCTACTTCACTCCCGTCCTGCTTTTCAACTGAACGTCTGGAAATCGATCGCTCGAAACGAATCACTTGCACGCCTATCCACCCCACCTGGCGCTGAGCGCGAATCTGTTGCTGAGGCAGAGGATTCGGGTGCGGGTCAGAGAGCGCGCGTCTTCGCTATCGGACGAGCAAACTGGCGACATTACTATAATCGTCGGTCCACAGTGGTAGTTCGCCCTTAATCTGATGCAGGTCTGGCCGCATCGGGTACCCAGCTTTCCGTATTTCCGGCGCTTCCAGAGAATTCCCGCGGGTAAGCAAGATGAAAACACTCGGTTGGAATAACCCGGTCTGTACTGTGGAACGAATCAAGGTTGCCTTTAGACCATAACTTTCGGCTAATGCTACGATCACTGGAGCGAGATTTACGAAGACGTTGGTAGCGTTCACTACGATAACGGAATCGGGCCCTCGGAGGTGCGAAAGGTACAGCGACATGGCCTCGCGTGTAAGAAGATGAACAGGAATGGAATCGCCATTAAATGCATCTACGAAGAGGACATCGAAGTTTTGAAAGTCATGGCGGGCGGCTTCCTCCTCCAGCGAAAGACGTGCGTCCCCCAGGACAACTTCGATGCGGGCTGCCGCGTCGCTTAAATACGTAAAATATCCACCCTCTCCCTTGGCGATACGGATAACGGCGGGATTGATCTCATAGAATCGGAAAACGTCACCCAGACGAGAATAAGCCGCGAGGGTTCCGATTCCCAATCCAATCGCCCCAACCCGCATGGGACCGAGGTTGCGTTGCGGATTTGTCAATAAGGCAAGCCGCGCCCCGCTGCCTTCGCCGTAATAGGAGGTGGGCATTTTGCGGTTCTTTTTTGCCTGATTGCCGTGCGTGATCCGTCCATGCAAAAACTCATAAAACGAATTGAGCATCGCTTCATCCCAAACTTCGTAGACGGCCACGGCACCGTAAAAGTTGCGTTCACGATGCAGACGATGACTATGTGGGTCCTGCTCACCTGGCTGCAAGCACAGCGCTGCGGTCAAGAGTGCAAAACCCGTCCCTAGCGTTATTTCGGACCAGTGAAATTTCCTGCGGCGCGCCCAATTTGGCCCGCCCGTAAATGCGAGCCACACGCAGACGCATACCATCACCCCCAAGCCGATGTTGTAAGGCAAGAGCAAGTTTTGCGGTATAGCAATCAGTCGCGCGTGCGCCAGATATTTCGGCAACATCAGTCCCAGGGTAAGGAAGCCGACCGGAATCAAGAGGTCCGGCTTCGAATTATGCAGCCATGAACTCCGATCCAGGAAAAGGACGATCACGAGGAGCGCAGCAGTCGCCCATAACCCCAGCTGGTATTCCCAAAAGGTCGGAAAGATTGTGGGAGCAATGATCGCGACAAAAATGCCCCCGGCGGCCCCGCCGGCCGAGAGCAGGAGGTAGAATGAGGTAAGATGTCGGGCCGGTGGTTTGATCCGCGCCAGTTCTCCGTGACAGACCATGCAAGCGGCGAAAAGAACCGAAAGATATATAACAACCTGCGAAGTGATCCTCATCTCCGTCCCGCGGAATAACGAAATCACCGCAAGCGCGACGGTGATGGCAAAGAGGGGATGAAAAATAGCGCGCGTGTACCACGGTCCATGAAATGTAAGAACAAAGCTGAGCAGGTAGACACAAAGAGGCAGGACCCAGAGCAATGGAATCGGCGCTACATCCTGCGTCAAAAGATTAGTAGTCGCCAAAAGCACGACTGAAGCGGACATGGGCAGAAAGAACCATAACCAGCGTCGTCGAGGCGCTTCGGAGGTCAAGTCCACCGGTGATAAACTCTCCTCGATCGGATGCGCTTTCTCAGCGCGCGAGCGATGCACCTGCCATGCGCAAACGGCGCAGCTCACTGCGAAAACCGCGAAGCCACCGCCCCAGATCCAGCTCTGAATTTTCAAACGAAAAGTCGGCTCCAGGAAAAACGGATAGCTCAATAACCCCAGAACAGAACCTGCGTTCGACAAGGCATACAGAAAATAGGGCGGCTTGTTTTGCTTGCTAAGATCAAGGTGGGCGTACCAGCTCTGTAACAAGGGGCCGGTGCTGGAAAGAAGGAGAAATGGCAGGCCTACACTGATAAATAACAATTCCACGATTCCCAAGATGGGCGCCGCCCCGGGGGCCGGTTTCCAGGAAGAGCCGGGAAGAACTGGTGAACTCCAAAAATGCCATGCGACGACGAGCCAGAGCGCGGTGATCCCCAGAAATGCGAGATGTGCTTTGCCCTGCGACGAGGGGCGAAATGCGCTCGCGATCTGGTGTGCATATATATATCCCCCGAGCAAGAGAACTTGAAAAAACAAGAGACATGTGGCCCATATCGCGGAAGTGCCCCCAAACCATGGTAACAGAAATTTGCCCAGAAGCAGTTGGACCTGAAAGAGGAGGAATGCGCTCGTGAAAATCGCAATGCCAAAGATCGATCGCGGCCAGAGTTTCAGATTAGGCGATCGGGACATCAGCAGGAATCGATTTCGGATTCTCCGGCGCGCGCTGTTGTTGCGCGGCTACCTCCCGCTGGCGCAACCACCAAAGCATGACGAACAAAGGGATTAGGGAAGCAACAAAGAAAATAGGCCCGCCCCGCCGGTGAATTGGGCTGTTGATCATTTCCGGGCCGATGTGCACGCATAGCAGTGATATCACCAAAATTCGCAAGCCGTTACGCAGAAGACCTAACGGGATCACCGCGCCCACTAATAGCGCTCGCCGCCACGTTGTGCGCAAAAACATGTTCGCTGCCAGGAGGCTGGTGATCACTAAGACCAGGCTCGACCTGATCCCACTGCATTCTTTGGCCACCATGATAGAAATTCCAGGAAGCTGAAAGACCGTTCCTGTTCGCAGCGCCGGAGTGCCGCTGATAAGAAACAACCAGTTAGCAACCTCGGCCGAAGCTTCCTTCGATGCGTTTTCCAGAAAATCAACCGCGGCCTCCGGCAATGGGATCATGAAAGCGAAGAAAAAGAGCGGGAACATGGCAGAGCGCGCCCATTTGCTCCCAAGAAATAAAAATGTCCCAGCGATTACAAAACAGAAAAATGAAAGTGCTAGAAGTGTCATGTAATCGTTCTGGCCGAGTTCGGCAAAGTGCAGGCTGGCCAGGAGCGCGCCAGTTCCGGCCGTCGCCAACAGCAAAGCGTATCCCCAGGAGCTGCTCAGTTCGCGCGAAAGCTGTTTCCATCGAATATATATGAGATAAGCGGTGACGAACGGAATGAGCAGAACGTAGGAATGCACGTCACTGTGGCGCGCATAAGTCACGAACTCGCGCAATGGCAGAGCGAACGCGCCGCACAGGATAACAAGATAGATACACCAGCCGGCAAAGCGTCGGCTCGTCGCTGCACCTGTATTTGCAGGCCCGATTCCGCTGCTCGCGACGTGATTAACGATATTTGGTAAACTCAAAATTCTCCTCTGCAATAAAAGACTAGGCGTCGCCGGTCCAATTGGTAGCAATTAGGATAGAGTTCTGCGAGCCTTGATCTCACGCTTTCCAGACCCTGGCTTTCGACTGCGGGAGCGCAGCCATGGCATTGCGAGTATCGACGACGCAATCAGCCCAGTCCGCCAGCTCACGATAGTTCACCGAACTATGATTCGTCGCGATTAAGACCAGGTCGAAACTCCGGACACTGGCCCGATTCCACTTAATCGACTTCTTTCCCGCCCAGCGCGGATGTTCACGGGTAGGTTTTATCACCGGCACATATGGATCGTGGTATTCCACTTCGGCACCGCGATCCGCCAGCAAGCTCATTAGCAAGTAACTGGGTGACTCGCGCTCGTCATCCACATTCGGCTTGTAGGCAATCCCCAGAATTAAAATGCGACTGCCCCTGACCGCCTTGCTACGAGTATTTAAGGCGTCGGCAACGCGCCGAACAACATACTCAGGCATCCAGGTATTAATCTCGCCCGCCAGCTCGATGAATCGCGTATTGTGTCCATACTCACGCGCTTTCCAGGTTAAATAGAAAGGATCAATCGGAATACAATGCCCGCCCAGTCCGGGCCCGGGATAAAATGGCATAAAGCCGAATGGCTTGGTTTTAGCGGCTTCGATAACTTCCCAGATATCGATTCCCATCGCGGCGTAAACCATCTTTAGCTCGTTGACCAGCGCGATGTTGACGCTGCGAAAAATATTCTCCAGAAGCTTGGCTGCTTCGGCTACTCGACAGGATGAGACCGGCACGAGGCGCTTGATTGCGATCGAGTACACCGCCATAGCCTTTTTCAGGCAGGATGGGGTAAAGCCGCCAACGATCTTGGGAATGGTCGCTACGACACTGTGAGGGTTTCCGGGATCTTCCCGCTCTGGTGAAAAAGCCAGGTGAAAATCGACGCCCGCCTTCCGTTTTGAACTTTCCTCAATTGTGCGCCGCAAATCCTCATCAGTCGTTCCCGGATAAGTAGTCGATTCCAACACCACCAACGCACCTTTCTGCAAATGCGGTGCGATCTTGCGTCCCGTATCAATAATAAACGAGATGTCGGGCTCGCGATTCTTGCTCAGCGGCGTCGGGACGCAAATGATCACGGCATCGGCCTTTTTGATTTCACTGAAATCCGTTGATGCGCTTAGTCGTTTTGCCTTTAAAACCTCGCCGATGGTCTTCGCCGCAATGTGCTTGATGTAACTGCGACCGCGATTGACCTGATCAGCCTTGGCCCGGTCGACATCCAATCCGATTACTTCTGCGCCGGAGCGCGCAAACTGAATGGCGAGTGGCAACCCCACGTAACCTAAGCCAACGATACAGATTTTCACAACTTTACGAGCGACAAGATATGTCAATGAACGATAACAGCAGGACAGATTCCACGCAGCTGAATTTGCGCATTTGCGGCGGTTTGGTTGGTGGGAGTGTCAGTGGCTTTTGAGCGTAGTGTGCTTCGACGCAAACGCTACGTGGCGTTCTCCTTTGGCCCAGCGTTGGGAGATGCCGGCGCCACCGATCGAAGGCCTTTGGCGAATTCCTTCACCGACACATCCAATCCGAAGGGGACTTCGGCGGTGGCAATGGGTCGGGCCGGATTCCCCTGCACCATTGTCTTGGGGGGGACCGATTTGGTAACGACGCTTCCGGCGGTGACAATCGCTCCACGGCCGATCGTCACATTGGGCAACACGATAGCCCCTGGTCCAAGCACCGCATCTTCTTCGATCACGACGCCTCGTTGTTCGCGGTTGTGCGCAATGATCGTGGTCCTGATCCCAACCGCGACGCGGTCATGGATGGTGACCAAATGCGGATGTGACGTTTCGATAATCGCGTCGTAGCCAATCCATACATCTTTCCCAATATGGACGCCGCGCCAGCGATTGAGCCGGACTCGCGCAGACATTGCCCCTGGTGCAACTCGGGCGAGGAGCTGCAAAAACCTATTCCATAAACCGCGCAACCTTCGCTCGGACATAACAGATATTTACTACGACCATGCCGTCGGGCGCAGCGAAATTTTGCACAAAAAGAGCCTTATTTGTTCCCATCGGACCTGGTGGCCAAAGATCGGACCAATAACTTAACTGCTCGTCGCGTCCGAATTAGGGACCTTCCCGAAAAGAACCCCGTTCCGCGACATAACGCGAGAGCGGACCCAGAACTGTGATTTGTTCCGCATCCAGAGCCTCCAAGTCTAATTCGATTTCAAACTCTTTTTCTATCGCGCTGATCATCTCGAGAATGCCAAAGGAATCGATCACGCCGTTGAGGAGAAAATCGAAATCGGCCGCCAGATCCTCGGGAATGAATCCGATTGCTTCGATCGGCTTGCGATATTTATCCAGGAGAAACCGCCGGATGCCGCTTTCAGTAAGTTGTCTCATCGACGCCGGGTAATCTGCTAGGGACAGAAAGGTTGCTCAAGTCGCAAGGACGGAAATAAAGGTAATCTTACAGGCCGTCGAATCGCCAGCCTGCTGCCCGATATCGATTGCCAGACGATCATTAGTTGTTTGCCGCACGCACTTTGGAGGAAATTTTGACCGTTACCCGGTTGCACCGGCATGAGGATTTAAAACGAGCTTTGCTTCGACCAACCTGATCGAGAGTTCCTTTTCGCTCGTCCTTATATTCAGCATCCGGCAAGTTCATCCTTTGTAAGCCGCTGATCAAAAGGGTTCCTCCCGCTCACCTGATACGCGGCCCTCAGGCGGCCGATTCGCTCGCGTCGGTTTCCCTGAGAATGCAAATCCCCAGGTGCAGGCCAATTCCATAGTTGACGACGACATGAATACGTCCGCGTTCGCCGCGATGAAGCTTTGCCAGCGAAATAACGGAATCGGTCGCCATGCAATGGGCCCTGTCGGACATTCCGTCGAGGACATGTTCGGTCTGAGGATTCCGCAGATATCGCGTCACCATTGCCCAAGTCTCTGGAAAAATATTAGGGTAATGAACGGCACTATTACTTTCGGCCAAATCCAGGCCCAGATCCGCGGCAAGCTCTTGTATCATCTGCACTGTGCGTTTTACAATCTCCACAAAGGGGACTTTGATTCGTGTGGTGGAGTAGTAGTTGATTCCTAACAACTGATATCCGCGTTGCTCACGCCCAACTGCAAAAGCGGAACTGTGATCCGAGCCCAGTATTCGCTCTTGGAGCATGTCATATGGAACGCCCGGCGGCATGCAATCGGCCATCACACAGATGGCTGGGCGTTCATCTGAAGAACAGGACAAAAAACCTCCCGCTAGTCCTAGCAAGGAAACAAAGCCTGCGCAGCCGCTGGCAAATGAACAGAAATACGGCAAATGATCGAGTTTAAGTTCTCTCATAAGCTCTGCAGGAAAGTAGCGATTTCTTGAGGCAATATCAGTCTCGTTAACATCATAATGCAATACAGCACTTTCCGCGTAACAATGCTGAAAGACAAAACCACGTGGTTCTCGAACGCCCTGTAGCGCTCGCGACACAGGATTCATTGCCAGACTTAGGAGGCTTTCGTTTCTCCCGACACCGAAATTATGACAATAACCGATCGCGCTCAGCGCCTCTACGCTGCCAAGCAAAAGCTTCTCTGCCTGTAATTGACTTAAATCTCTTTCAACGCTGCCGAGTTGATGATTGAAGCAGTAGATGAAAATGGGCTTATCTCGATACAGAACGATCATACGAAATTGCTAAGCACTTGGCTGGCCGATTACGCAATTCGTCTTCCAACGGCATACTGCGTCAGCAGGGCTCCATTTGATGAGAACCGGCGATCGCCAGGAACCTCGATGATATATCGGAAGACAGATTTCCAACGATAATTTACGCCGGCAGAGTTGGACAACGAGAGCGATGCCACGCGGCAAATCTATCAAAGTTCGTGACTGGCGGTGCTGCGCCCGAGCCGTTTTGCCCGAAGTTTATCTATTCCGGAGAACCGTTGTCGGACTGCGGCAAGAGAGCGCGCGCGATATTTCCACGGTAGCACCAGGAGTCGGCTGCGGACGTGCACCAGAAGTGCACCAATCGCACGAGCGGCGGACCAGATGTCACCGCGGCGTAGGTGCGCATATGTTTCTTTGACAGTCACGCCGCCGAAGAATTCCCGCCAGTAATTGTCGCCTTTGCGCCAGGCAGCTTCGAGGCTTGGATTTCCCGCGACTAATTCGCGTTGCGAGCGCATTACGCGCCGCATCGCCTGCAACATGATAACGCCCTTACGCGACGTATTCGTTGTGTGACGCCGGTACTGCGCCACCACTGTAGAATGATGCGCACTCGGGAACGCTCGTGCCGCCCGGAGCAAGAATTCATAATCCTCGGCGGGTGAAAAATACCCCTTAAATCCACCAAGTTTTTCGAGCACAGAACGCCGGAACATCACCGCGATCGTATTAGCAATGTGATTCGCCTCGAGCAAATGCTTATAATGGTCTGCCTTGAGCACCGGCGAGTGTGGCGCTCCCCGGTAAGTTCCATCGCCGGTGATATGTTCGATACCTCCCACAACAAACCCCGCTTCCGGATGCTCGAGAAAGCAACGCAGATGTGCTTGGATGGCATTTGGCGTTAACCGGTCGTCGGCATCGATAAATAAGACAAATTCGCCCTTGGTAGCGCGGAATCCGGTATTGCGCGCCTCGGCAACGCCTCGATTGCCCTGACGCACGCACCGCGCGCTGGGATAGTCCGCTACGACATCCGGCGTATTATCCGGGGAGCCGTCATCAACGACAACCAGTTCGACGCGTGGGTAAGTCTGAGTCAGGACGCTCTCAATCGCCTCGCGCAAGAAATGCGCCAGGTTATAACAGGGGATGACCACCGACACGAGAGGTGCATCGCGCTCGCTCATACTACGCTTCGTCCGGATACAGTGCGCGCCTGTAATTCTACCGGTCCATGTCGCATGAACCTACCGATTAGGACTCGCACTTGGCAAGTCTAACATTATTCAGGTCGGTTACAATTCTTGAATACTCATCGAGCGACTTCAATTGATCATTTCGAAACGTCGATTTTGGTTGAAAGGTGCAACGGGAAGTTGGCCGCCGCGTGAAAAATCGTTATCGAAACCGCATGGTTATTGATCAGGCATATCAGTGGACAGGAGGATTGCTGGTTTTACTTCAGATACGAGCAGTATGAATATCGGCAATAACCTCTCGCGAGGTAATTCAAGTTCGCGGCGTGTTTTTTGCCACGTAACGCGACAATGGACCGAGGATGGTTATCTCGTTAGCATTCAGCGCTTCCATATCTAATTGGATCCCGAATTCCTCTTCAATCGAACTGACCATTTCAAGTAATCCGCAAGAATCAATTACATCAGCTATTAGGAAATCGGAGCTATTTTAGCCCAAAGGTTTTAATGGTTTCAGGATGCTGCCTTGGCAGTAGATCTTCAGAATCAACACGCTGTCAGCAGAAGCGGAACTCGATATAAATGCCCAAACTGGCATTCGCGAGGTCATCGTTTTTCTCGTTGCCCAATAACTCTTCAAGCGCGAGCGAAAACACCCTTTCTCACCAGAGTATCGTGAATCTCTCGGTAGCTTCGTAGTGTTTGGATTTCCTCTAGATCAAATTCCACGCCGAACCTGCCTTGCAGTTCAGTGATTAACTGCACCATGGCGAGGGAATCCCACTTTGGTATCGCCGGTTGTGCGATCTCTTCAGGGCGGGTATCGGCCGGCAAATCGAAAAACTCGACCAGCAATTGCACCAAAGAATCACTGGTTTGCATTATCCTTTTTCTTAATGTGAATCCACGCTGGACGCGGGCGACGCTCGACAGGTTCCAAGATATAACGAGTCGACGAAGGTCCTTGCTCGATCGGTTGCAAACCGAATCGATCATAGAGTTTCGCGACAATCGCGTTTTTGGGAGTAGCCAGATATTGGGCTAACACTTTGCGAACGCCGGCCTGACTTGCGCGCTCCATTAAGGCCGTCCAGAGAGCATCTTCCACGCCTCGTCCCAGCGCCCTGCAACTCACTAAAAAGCTGTCCACAACCAGGGTGCAGTCTTGCGCGCCGGGGGTGGCCAGCAAAATAGCCACAATCCCTTGATCTCCGAACCTGTCCCGCAGGCGCAGCGCTAGTCCGATGGAACCGGGTGCGGCAAGCATGGCCTGCACCTGCGCGCGTGAATGACGTCTGGTGGTAAGATTAAACTGGTTTGTTTTTCCAATCATGGCCACTGCCCGTTCCATGTTCGCGGGACCGAGCTCTTCGATCGTCACTTCCATTTGCAAGGAGCGCAGAAAGTCCTCCAGATCATTTCCATGGGCCTGAACGTCCCGGGCCGTTCTAACGCGGTAGTCGTCGTGTCGTCGACGGTCCTCTTCAGTAATGGTCAAGGAATCAAACGCGTCCGTGGTCCATAAACAATTCAGAGTATGCAGGGGGTCCGAACTGGTATTTAGAATGAGCACCTCAGGAATAAGCTGGCGCATCTGCTCGCGTTCGTAATCGGAATCGTCCACGAAAACAAAGCTATCGAGGCCGAGCCCCAGCTCCTGCGCAGCTTCCCGCAAATTCTCGTGTTTGGGTCTCCAGTTCACCTTGCGCAAGGCAAAATCCTCCCACTTCAAAAGCATGTCGGGCAGGCAATCGAACGGTTGCCGCGCATCGGCTTCGTTATTTTTGGAAAGTAATACCAGGAGTATTCCCCGTTTCCGAAGCTCGACTAGTTCGCGTTGAATCCGCAAATGGACATTGCCCGGAAAGTCGTGACCGAGTTTGAGATTCTCGAGCCCATCTTCTCCGACCACCCCGCCCCATAAGGTATCATCAAGGTCTACCGCCAAGACCTTACGCGCCGGCATCAGCAGCGGACGCAAACAACGTGCAAGAAAAAAGGCAAACGCGAGCTGGCCGCGGCCGCTTAGCGGCTGTCGGGCGACAAAATCAAGGAGCGCATCGGCATGAAGCTTCCCTTCGAGCGCCGCCCAGCGACAGATATCGAAAACGTAAACGCCGGAACGCTGGGTGGCGATGTCGTAAATTGTACGATTGATGTGCGCAACTGCGCCGCAAAGCGCGATGGCATGTTGCGACGCAAACAGCGGATTCGAAAAATGGACGGGCAATGCAATCGTCGAAACAAACAACGGAGTCACGGCTGCGTTTGCTTCGTGGAGTTTGACCAGACGCTGAACGCGATTGATGACCTCTTCTGTGCGGCGGGATAGCTGCACTGGGAAGCCGTTCGAGAAAGGATAAAGCATCTCCGGGAGCACTTCCTCAATCCGCCAGATGATGACGCGGACATCACTTTGGTCGGCGCCAGTATTCTGCGTGATGTAGCCTTCCAGGTCATTCAGTGGCGCAAGCCGAAGGTCTGCGCGGCTTGGAATACAATTCAACGCCAATTGCAGCACCGGCAGAAAAGGCTCCAGGTTGAAGGTGCTGAGTAGTTCGACGCTGAGTGCACGACCGCGTTTCTCCTTGGGCATCTCGTCGAGCAGTCGTAAAGCGCGCCGAACCTTTGCCAGACTGGCGGTTTCGGCAGCGTCGACAATGGCTGTCCGCTGCAGCTCCGGAAAACCGGCTATCCAGTCAACTAAACTCACGCCTTACCTGAAGTTAACAAACGTAAAGAACACCTGGAACCCATATACATGGCGAGTGGGAATATTACTGTGCCGGCGCAGCTTGTTTGAGTCTCTGGAGCAGAGCGCCTTCTGTCAAACTTCCCATTCGCGTGCAACGTAAAATGCTTCACTTGCCGAAGGTTCCGCGGCGCCATGCAGCAAGGGAAATTCCTTCAGACGCACCCAGGCGCAAGGTTGGAGAACACACTTCGCGCCGCCACATAGATTTGGCCATATTGGTAGCACTGCATGTTGTGAAAAAATTGTTAGAAAAGCCTGGGGATTACCGCAACTTTCAAGTATCCGAACCGTTCAATCCGGGATGCCACCTGGGCTGGACTTTCGCGTTTCGCGAAAGGTCGTGCTTTCAGAACTCCTTTCCGGATATTTCGTCAGGGGGTGGGCTGTTATTCTTCAGCGATCTACGTAAGAACGCTCAAACTGACCCCCTCGCGACCAAATGAAATTCACAAAAAAAAGTCGTGCTTTCCTTCGAATTTTTACGTAACCTCAATGTTTCCTTCCTGGAGGCAACCGACAGTTAATGACGCTTAAGTTCCCCCTTTTTCGCACTCGATCTGTCCCCTGCCAGCCCGTCGTCGCACTGTGGTTGTCTTTCGGTCTCACCCAGGCCGCCTTCGCAGGACAACCTGCGCAAATAACAGTAAACGCCGGACCCGATCAGACTATCACGCTGCCCGCCACTGCGACGTTGGATGGATCGGCGAATGATGGCGGAATTACGACGACGTTCACCTACACTTGGAGCCAAGTGAGCGGGCCGGCTGGGGGAAGCGTTTCATTCTCCGACCCGAACGCCTCCCACACTACCGCGACATTCTCTGCGGGTGGCGTCTACACCTTGCGCCTCACCGCGGCAGCTGATGTTCGCTCTGGGTCCGACGACATAGTAATCACGGTCAACCAGCCGCCGGCGGTGAACGCCGGCCCCGACCAGACAATTAACTTCCCCAGCAGCGCCACCTTGAACGGCTCTGCTAGCGATGACGGGCTGCCCAATCCGCCAGGAGCACTGACTTATAGCTGGTCGGCGGTGATTGGTCCGGGAACAGTGTCTTTTGCGGATGCAAGCGCGACTAACACCACAGCCTCGTTCTCGGTCAGCGGGGTCTACACTCTGCGTCTCACGGCAAATGATGGCACAGCTACCGGCAGTGATGATGTTGTAATCACGGTTAACCAGGCACCGGTCGTGAATGCTGGTCCTGCTTCGGCCATCGCATTGTCAGACGCTGCCACCTTGAACGGTTCTGCCACCGACGATGGTTTTCCGAATCCGCCCGGAATGTTGACATACAGTTGGACAGTTGTGAATGGGCCAGGCGCAGTCACTTTTGCAGACGCCACTGCTGCCAGCACGACGGCGACGTTTTCCACTGTTGGCAACTACGCGCTGCGCCTGACGGCAAGCGACAGTGCACTCTCAGGCTCAGCTGACGTAGCGGTGACAGTTGGCGGCCCGTTGCCTTCGCCCTGGTTAGATCAGGATATTGGAGCCGTCGGCCGAGAAGGGCAGGGATCATTTCTCACAGGCACTTTCATCGAACGCGGCTCTGGCGTTGACATTGGAGGTTCGGCCGACGCGTTCCACTACATTTATCAGCCACTCAACGGCGATGGAAAAATCATTGCGCGCATTGTGACTCAATACAACAGCGATCCTTCAGCCAAGGCTGGAGTGATGATTCGCGAAACTCTGACCGCGGGCTCCAAATACGCAGCCGTGGTTATCACTCCCTCCTCCGCAATCATCTTCCAACGCAGAACGGCAATCAACGGCACTACGGCCAACACCACCGCGACGGGCGCTCAGCTTGTCGTTCCTTACTGGCTTAAGCTGACGCGAACGGGCAATAGCCTGGCCAGCTATTATTCCAGTGATGGCGTCACCTGGACTCCTGCCGGAACTATCAGCGTCACAATGGGGAGCAGTGTCTTCATAGGTCTCGCCGTCACCAGCCACAGTAATGTCTTTAACTCGACCGCCACGTTCGATCATGTCAACCTGCCGCCGATCGTAAATGCGGGTCCGGACCAATCAATCACCGTTCCCGCTAATAGCGTAAGCTTGAGTGGCTCTGCCACCGACGACGGCCAACCCAATGGATCGATAACTTACAGTTGGAAGAAGGTAAACGGTTCAGGAACCGTAACCTTTAGCAATGCGTCGCAGGCCGCGACTACCGCGCAATTTTCCACGGCCGGCACTTATACGCTGCGGCTGACAGCTGATGATGGCCAGCTGTCGGCAACGGATGATGTTGTTATCACGGTCAACCCCGCGGCCACGGGCAGCATGATACGGATCAACAGCGGAGGGAGCTCTTACACTGATTCGTCTGGCCAAGTTTGGGCGGCAGACGCTTATTTCAGCGGCGGTACGGCCTCGAGCTACACCGCGACAGTCTCCGGCACATCCGATCCCACTCTGTATCAATCGGAACGTTTTGCTAAAACCCTGACCTACAACATTCCGGTCGCTAACGGAACGTACGACGTAACTTTGGACTTTTCGGAAATGTTTTTTAACGGTGCCGGTAAGCGTGTCTTCAACGTCAGCATTGAAGGACAGACGGTGCTTCAAAATTTTGATATCTGGACGCTCGTCGGCAAGAATGCCGCGCTACAAAGGACCTTCACCACGGTCGTAACTGACGGGAAGCTCACTATTGTCGGCACGGGTACCGTGAATAATGCGAAGCTCTCAGCGATCCAGATCGTTCCATCGGGCTCACCAACACCAACACCAACGCCAACGCCAACTCCTACTCCGACACCCACTCCTACTCCCACTCCGACCGCGACTCCACAGGCCACTCCGGTGCGGATCAATTGCGGCGGCCCCCTCTATATAGACAGCTTAAGCCAAACATGGTCCGCTGATAAATATTTCGTCGGGGGGACCAAGAAGACGTACAGTGCCACAATCAGCGGCACACCTGACCAGAAGTTATATCAATCAGAGCATTTTGGATCGACTGTCACGTATCAGATTCCGGTCGCTAACGGGAATTATGAAGTCACGCTCGACTTTGCTGAGAACTTTTACAATGCTGCCGGTAAACGCATCTTCGACGTTGCGATTGAGGGGCAAACGGTCCTGCAGAGCCTGGACATCTGGGCTTTGACCGGCAAGAACGCGGCGCTGCAGCGCACCTTCGCCGTAAACGTCACTGACGGCATGCTCAACATTGTTGGCACGGCCAGCGTCGATAACGCGAAATTTTCGGCGATCGAGGTTTTACCGAAGACTGGGGACCTGTATTTGCATCCCGTTCTCATTCTGCCGAAATACGCCGTCCATTATGCTTTCGACAATGGACCAACAACAGTTTCGCTTATCGGCGATAATTCACACACACATCAGCCGGGCCATCACGTGATATCCTGGACCTGGAAGGAAGGAGGGGCTGTTCTCGGCACACAAGCCGATATCGACGTCGGATTCCCACTCGGCCAGCACACCGTCAGCTTAACGATCGGCGACGACAATTCGCCACCTCATAGCGCCACGGACTTCGACACCTTCACGGTTTACCCCGCCAATGCAGTGGGCGGGCTGCTAACGAGCTACTATGTAGCTAACGGACAAACGCCCAGCCAAATGATTGACTCTCTCCCGCCGCTGCCTGACTACGAGGAAGTGTTGCTGAAGGCAGAGATTGACAACATTGCAGGAATGATTGGCGGCTCTCCGTTTACGTCCAATGTAGTAGCGGTAATGGATGGGAAACTCAATGTCCCGACGGCGGCAACTTATCAGTTTACCTTGAACGGCGGCAGCGCCACCCGCTTTTTCCTGAACGGCAGCCTGGTCTCGGGCGCTGTCTCTTTACAAGCTGGTAGCTATACAATCCAAGCTCGTTTTGCCATCGATTCGACTTCGCTTTTGCCCGCTCAGATTTTGACAAGTATCAACGGTGCTGCCGCTGCCGTAATCGATTCGTCGAACTCGATCCATGACGAGACTAATCTGAAACCATTCATCAATAGCATGCCGACCTCGGGCTCTCCACAAGGTGGCGAAGCGATTACAATCAGCGGGATCGGCTTCTTCCCATCGGGCTCAGTGACGATGCAATGGGGAAGTGTTGTGTTGGCGGAGCCCCAGATCACCGTGGCGCCGGATTCAATTCAGCTATTCGCACCATCGGGCAGCGGCACAGTCAACGTCACGGTGCAGACGCCTAATGGGGTAAGTAACTCGTTTTCCTACACGTATGTCGCCGGCACCGTTCCCATCAGCTTTACCAGTCCCGCGCAAGTGGCAACTATCACCTCGCCTACCCAGGCAGCGTGGGGACCGGATGGGCGACTCTATGTAGTCTCGGATACGGGCAATATCACGATTTATACCTTCGATGACAACTACTCGATCACGGATACGCAAGTAGTCACGACGATCGCGGCGCTGTCGAACAACTCGATCCTTGGAGTGGCGTTTAACCCTGTTGATCCGCCCAATCCCGTGAAAATGTACGTGGCCCATTCACAGCTCTTCGCTGAAGGCGGCGGCTCCTTCACGGGACCAGCGCCTTATACCGGGCAGGTATCGGTTCTGACCGGGCCCAATTTCTCTACTGTGCAGCCGTTAATTACTCAACTTCCGGTTTCCAATCACGATCATGGCATCAACGGATTGCAATTCGATAGCAACGCCGACCTGTTCATCGCCAATGGAAGTGATACCAATGCTGGTATACCCAGCACACCACTTGGCACACAGCCTGAATCGCCCTTATCAGGAGCGATCTTGAAGGCGCTTCTCTCAAAGAGCAACTTCAATGGGGCCCTTAGCTATGTAGAAACGGCAACTGGCCAGCCAAATAATGATCAAGTCTACGGCGATCGCGTTGACCTCGCGCCCGGCACTGATGTCTCCGTATTCACTCCGGGCACGCGTAATCCATTCGATATCGTCTGGACCACTCGTGGCAAGCTCTACGGCTCTGACAACGGAGCTAATGCTAATTTCGGAGCAACCTCGACATCTGCTACCACCCAGGGCACGCCGACCAATGCTCCCGACGAGATTAACTACTTGGTAGAAGGCCATTATTACGGGCACCCCAATCGCAACCGCGGTCGCTACGATGACCGCCAAAACGTCTATCATCTTCCAACTGACCCGGAAACCTTCGGCACCTATAATGGTATGCCGCTCGCCACGGTCATGTCTTCGAGCGATGGTATTGATGAGTACCGAGCCACTACTTTCAACAGCAGGATGCGAGGTGACTTGCTCGTGCAAAAGTTCAATGGCGTGCTTTATCATGCAGTGCTGTCGGCTGATGGCCTATCAATCCCGAGCGTGACGACACTAGCAACCACTGGTGGTTTAGGTATGGTCGCTGCTCCTGGCGGAGCGATTCTGAGCTTCGATCACAATAACAATAAATTTGTCCTGTTACAACCGATCGATTCCGCAGCCACGACTATGATCGCCTACGACATCTTCCCGTGGCGCGCGAGAGCCGATGGCACACCTACCTTTACCATTGGAGGCGTTCAGTTCGGCACGCTTGCCGACACCTCTGTCACCATAGGTGGCCTGCCTGCCACCGTCACATCGGTATCATCAAACCGGATTAAAGGGATCCTCCCGGCGAATGCTTCTCCGTCCCCTCAGCTTCTTGACGTCGTGGTCCAGTCAGCCGGAAAGACATCGGTCATCCCGCAGGCATTCCGCTACATGCAAGGCACCAGCGCCGGAATCGGCAGTTGGCAAAACGGCCCCAATCTCCCAATTGCAGTTGGCGAAGTAGCGGCGGGGGCGGTGAATGGCGTCCTCTACGTTGTCAGCGGCGACACCAGCGCCACCATGGCCTACGACCTGAAATCAGGCATGTGGCGGAGTGATGTCGCGGTGCGACCTCTCCTAGGTCAGCAACATTCGGCCGAGGTAATCAATAGCAAGCTTTACCTCCTCGGCGGTCTTGGAGGAGGAGCGGAAGGAAGCGTACAGATCTACAACCCCAATACTAATTCATGGAGCCTGGGAGCCGCCGCGCCCTACGCCGCAGGTTCGGTTTCGACCGCAGTGATTAACGGTAAGGTTTATATGGCAGGAGGCATTGTGGGGAGTGGCACTGTCAATACCGCCGCGGTCTATAATCCCGTGACCGATAGCTGGAGCTCGATTGCCCCCATGCCCGTTGGTCGCAATCATGCCGCCGCTGCTACCGACGGCCAAAAGCTCTTTATCTTCGGCGGCAGGACCGGTGGGAATACGGTTTCCGATGGATTCAACGACGTCCAGATTTACGATCCGGCGAGCAATACCTGGCAGTGGAGCGGTACTAACGGGTCGAATATTCCGCCATTGCCACAACCGCGCGGGGGAATGGGAAAGGCCCCTTTCTATGGCGGTGAATTTTACGTCATGGGAGGGGAGAGTACCACCTCTGTTTATAACCGAGCCGACGTTTACAATCCGACGTCACAGACCTGGCGGCTGGAGACGGCAATGCCAACTGCCTTGCACGGCATTTCGCCAGTCGGGACCGATAGCAAAATTTTCGTAGCCGGGGGCGGTGTCCAAACAGGACAATCAACTTCAACCGTTTTGCAGTTATTTTCGCGTTAGGCGCCCTTGATGAGTCATCGATTAAAATACTGTCATAGTTTCAGAGAAACACCTATCATAAGAACAGGGTAATCGACCAATATGGAATCTCTTAAAACGTTAC
>QHPM01000316.1 GCA_003219095.1 Verrucomicrobiota bacterium | reverse complement strand
CTATTAGAAGATTGGCGCAGGGAGCGGAGCGCAGAGAGGTCGGAGAGTGAGAAGTGAGAGGTGACACAAGTCACAAAATGACGAAGCACGAATGAAGAACTCATGCTCGTGCTCGGGCTCATAATCATTATCGTTATTCATAGATCAGGGCGGCTCCTCCGGCTCTGACCATCTACCCGCCGGCATCCCTGCTTGGCATGTTCTTAAATCGTTCCTTCTTTCCCATCAGCATCATCGTCAGGATCGCGATCGCGAGCGGCAGTATCACATTCAACCGCAGCGTGCCGGTGAAGGCCGCGACGAACGATTCGTGAAATGCCCGACGGACTTGTTCTACCTGGCTCGCGACCAAGCCGCTGTCGATCCGCCCGATTCGTTCGGCTGCACCCGGCTGCTCTAGAAGCTTTTGTTGCGCAAATGACAATGGCGTTTCTGATAATCTGGAAACGAGCTGGCGGTGAAAGAGCGCGCTGTGAAGTGCACTGGCGGCAGTGACTCCTATCGCGCCTCCGGCAAATCGGAACATGTAGATTATTCCTGTTGCCTGACCAGTACGCTCCGGAGGAATGACAGCCAGGCCGGCGGTGTTCAGCAGAGTAAATCCTGGGCCGGCCCCGGCGGCAACCAGGAGAAACGGAAGCATCATCCCAATGTATCCGTAGGAGGCAGGCACGAACGAAAGGATCGCCAGTCCCAAGGCCAGGGAAACGCAACTTATGATCAGCAGTGTGGCCAATGGAACTCGACTGGTTAGGCGGCCGGACATGACTCCGGTTACGGCGAGGACGAGACTGAGCGGCGCCAGAGCAATGCCTGCGGTCAACGCGTTGTAGCCGAGTCGTTCCTGCAAATAAACCGCGGTGATGAATAGAAAAAGGAAGAACACGAACCCAAGGAGAAAGCTCGCGACGCAGGAACAGAGAAAGGCGGGTAACTGAAGAAGTTTGCCGTCGAGAATAGCGTTGTCTGTGCGGCGGCGTTCAACGAAGGTGAAGATCGCAAACAAAACGAGCGAGAGCGCAATCAGTCCGAAGGCAATCAACTGATCCGTGCCAGCATCCTGAGCGGCATTCAGACCGAGGAGCAAACTGGTTAGGGCAGCGGCTAAAATGACGACGCCGGCAATGTCTATGTGATGTGAAGCGTTCTCATCATGCGACTCTCGGATTCCACGCACCGTGACGATCATTATCACGGCAACGAGCGGCAGATTCATGAGAAACACCCATCGCCAGCTCACCTCGGCGGTGAGGAAACCACCCAGGAGCGGTCCCATCGATTGGGCTACGCCCGAGACGCCTACTAATGTCCCGAGAGCAAGCGCGCGCGGCTCCGCTTCATAAACATTGGAGATAATCGCCATGCCGGCGGGGACCATCAACGCTCCAGCAGCACCTTGTAAGACCCGCCCGATTACGAGAACTAAAAGTGTCGGCGCGATTCCGCAAAGCAGCGACGCCGCCGCAAACAAGATTGCGCCTGCAAGCAGGCAGCGGCGACGTCCAAAGACATCAGCGACACGGCCTGCCGCGACAATCAGCGCAGCGAACGCAAGCATGTAGCTGTTGAGTCCCCACTGCAGATCGTTCAAATCTGCGTGCAGATCCTTACCCAGTGTAACCAGGGCCACGTTGACGGTCGTGATATCGGCGTTCAGGATCGCGAACACCACCGCGATCACGAGCAGAGCTAAGCGCGGGTTGGTTGGGCGCGATGATGAGGAAAGCGTCACAAGAAGTGCCCCATATTATCAATCCGATTGAGTTTGCCCAGCCGCCTCTCGACTGTTACCTGCGCGGCTACTCACCAGTCGGGATCGGAACGTGCAAAGAGAATTCAATAAAGCGCAGAGACCTCGCCGATTTCGTCGCCTGTTACTTTCGACGTGGGCGCAGAAGTTGGAACACAATTCCGCACATGAGGACCAAACTGCAGAGAATACTTCCTTCAGGACCCTCTATCCCGCCGGTTAGATAATCGGGGCCGACAGGAGTGAGTTGAACGAGCAGAGCCGGCACGTGCGCGTCGAGAGCTGTGACCCGCAGGCCGAACCCGACGGCAAGAAGCCAATTCCATGTGCCGTGCCAACCCATGATACCCCAGACGTTGCCGGTACGAATCGCCCAGCAACAGGCAAAAGCGGCAAAGAGAAATACGTTGGCGACGAAGATCCAACTCCCGCGCGGATCGAAGTGCAGGAAAGTGAAGACCAGGGACGAGAGCACCACTGCGATCACGACACCGAACTTGGCGGCGATGGCGGAAAGCATCCAGCCACGGAAAAAAACTCCTCAATGCCGGACTGCACGGCAAAGCACGCCAATAAGACAGCAATACTCCCGATGGCGCCCAGGGAGCCGAGAGCGCCACCGAGGGCCAACATGTCAAAACCTCCCGCGATCCAGATTCCAGCGACGATCGCCGTCACCATCGCGACGCCGGCGAGCTGGCCGCCCAAGAACGTTTGTAGTCGATGCGCACCGCCCAACCCGATCGACGCCAGCGGACGTCGTTCGACAAAGCGAATCCAAGCTACGACGACGATGCTGAGCGCTCCAAAGGGAAGAAGGAGAAAGGCTACGAAACCGCTTAAACCGATCGGATTCTCCTGCGCATCCACGAAGTGCGCGGACTGGAGCGCCGCCGTGAGGCTAATGACCGTCGCTGCTACGAAGGCGATGCCGAGGAAGGGCACAAGAGCGCCCCCCACGGCCGCCAACCCTTGGCATTGGGAGCGTGGTTTGGATTCAGGAAATCGTTAGAGCTACGAGCGGGCAAAACTCGAGGTGTTTTAGTTATCAGTCTATCAGTTATCTGTTAGTACAATGCCCCAGGGAAGCGGGAGCCGATTCCTCAAACACTGAAATTCGAAGAACTACTTTTGAAAAACTGAAAGTGCTGGCTGTTGCTTCGCGTTACGGCGACATTTCGATCTTAGTAAGGACGTAAAAGCTTCGCAGACGTCCCGAGAAAGTTGATTCGCCTACGCGAAGGCTTCCATTTACGCCATTGGCGCGGTGACCGGCGCTAAGGGGTTTTTCGTGAGGAGGTTCATCGCAAGTTGCAGCTCTTCGCAATCGAAGGGTTTCGCGAACATCATGTCCACCTGCAATTCCTCGTAGGCCTGGATGGTCTCCGGCGTAAGATGGGCCGAGAGGACGATAATCTTGCCCTCGAACTTGCGCACCCGCAGTCGACGCACCAAGTCGAGTCCGTTCATACGCGGCATGCGATGGTCGGTAATAATGACGTCGAAAGGTTCGGCGGCTGCGCCGATCTTCATCAGCGCCATCCAGCCGTCGCATGCGCTGGTTATTTTCGCGCCAGGACCGCCCAATAGGAGCCCAACCATCTGCGCTACGGCCGGCTCATCTTCGACAGTTAAAATGCGTAAGCGGCGGTCTTTCATGAACTCTGGGCACTGACAGAGCAAAAGGCAGACCACCGCACGAGCAAAGCTCGGAAGTTATGAGAGAACAGAGAACAGAAGTCGGGGTCCGGACCAAATAGAACTAACGAAACGCGATTCAGTTCCCGCTCGCGCTTATCGACGCGGGTTTGAATGCCGCGTTGTATTTCGGTTGTTTTACCTGTTTGCGCACAGCGGCGAAAACTTCTCCAATCCCGCTCTCGCTAAAATGATTGGCGATGAAGGCTGGAATAAGCCCGCCCGTGTCGGTGTAAACCGAATAAGTAGCGTGTGTTTTGGCGGCGCCGTTCGGTTCGAGCAACCAAGCCCCCTGGCAGAACTCAACGCGCACAACTCCCGGCTTCTTCGCCGGGCCCAGTGCGTTCGCCGATTCCCAGCGGTTGGAATAGACAAGGCCAGCGACGCTTGGCCAGGAGCTTCGGAAAGTGCGTAGTGTATAATCCCGATCACAACAAATCTTGGGCGAAATTCGCTGGTAGCTCACAAGCGAGTCGCTTTCGCGCCTCAACAGCCTGCACTCTGCCATATAAGGCATGAAGCTCGGATAAGCATCGACGTCCTCGATGACCTCGGATACCGCACGGCTGGGCGCAGCGATTTCGCCTACTGCTTTGAATTCTTTCAAAAAAGAGCCGGAATGGGCGCGGCTGTAAATCGTGACACCGTTGCGCTCCGTTGCTAACTTCCAGCCATCATTGACGTCAGCGGATTTGGCAGGCTCAGCCGCCAGGCAAACAATCGAGGCAAGAGCGAAAATGAACATTGGAACAATTCGCTCTTTCATCAAGCTACGGTAATTTTTAGCGAAGTATCGGCATAAGTCACTTCGATTTTGTCACGCAGCAACGGCCGTGGATTATTGGCTATAAGTTATCCGTTATCAGTTAATTTGAAGACGCGGACAGGTGAGGAGAAACCAGCAAACGCCGAACGTCCAACACTCAGCGCCAAACGTCGAATGTGTTCCACCGCGTTAAGCGGTCGAATTTGAAACCCCTTAAAGAGCAAGAGACGTAACTCGCATGTTTAGACTCTCCAGTATTTGGATTGACGCCTATCGGAGAAAGTGTTCGAAATCGCGCAATGAAAACAAATCGGACTATGCTACTGGCAGTGGCGCTGTTGTTAACAGCAACCGCAGCAACCTTCGCTGCCAATCCCCTGATGGGCACCTGGAAACTTAACGAAAGCAAATCGAAGTTTGCGCCCGGCGAGGCCAAAAATACTACGGTCATCTACAGCCCGGCCAAAGGTGGCATGACAAAGTGCACAGTGGACGGGGTGGACAAGGATGGTAAGCCCATCCACTGGACCTGGATGGGAAAATTCGATGGCCGACCATACAAAATTAAAGGGAGCCCATCCTTCGACACGCTTGCCTATGAGCCATTGAACGATCGCACCAACCGGACGACGGGCACGAAAAATGGCAAGGTGGCGATGACCGGGACGATCACCGTGGCAAAAGATGGGAAATCTCGGGTCGTCGCGCTCACAGGGACGGATGCGAGCGGGAAGAAGTTCACCGACACGACTTACTACGACAAGCAGTAAGGCACGAGCGTAAGCCAGGAGATGGGATCGGAGATGAAGAGGCGGCGAAGCAAATGATCGCGAGCCGCAACCACCAACATGCGACGCAGCCTTGGCGCAAGGCTGCGGCGCGGCATGGACGCGTGTGCTACCAAATCAACGGGCTTCGCCGGAAAGGGCGCGCTTCACTTCAGGGATAATCTGTTCGTAGCGGCTCATCATGGCGGGCTCCTGGAGGTTAACCTCGATGAGGTAAATTTCCATCGCGGGGGCCAGGCCTTTGAGGCTTTCACTCGATAGGGTGGCCGGCGTGAAGGCGGAGGCGAGGAAGCTATCTTCCAACTTTTGAATAGCATTTTGCTGGGTGTAAACTTTGGAGATATCGAAAGCTAAATCCGGCTTGAGATAGGATAAGGCTTGCGTAGCCAACGCCAGATCCCATGCAGTATGTTCGAAGATGACCGGGCGCAGGCCTTCGAAGTGGACGCTCTTATTAAAGCGGTCATCGCTCGGCGGCTCTTTGCTCGCGAGAAATTCGCGCAATTCGCGCGCGAGAGTTTCGTGATATTGGCGGTTGCGTTGCGTGGCCTCGCGATTCGCTTCCATTTCGTCAGCGAAATTGCGGAGCGCGGCCCGGGCCTGCGTGCGATGCTCGCTGTTCTCGTGCCAGTTATTCGCCAAGAGAGCGAGAAAAACCCCGACCGCTATGAGCGCGACTTCGAAGAAAAGGTTGAGCAACGATCGTTCTCGGCCGTGCAAGCTCATGCGTGCGAGAGTATGGCCGAGTCAAAGCGGAGGTTTCAAGCTTCTAGGTAATGCCATGTGTGCGGAAGAAAATGGGAGCGTAATTATTATTTTTGGCACCGATCTTCGGCCTTGTGCCTCTTCGCTCACTGCGTGCGCGTATTAGCGGCCTCAGCTTCGAATTATGCTTTGAGATTTAATAGTGTGAGCGAAGAAACCGATCAAGGCCAGGCGGAGTTGACCACGAATATGGTGGCTCGGATCGAGAGTGACGGCGTGGGATCGCCAGTTCGCGAGAGGGCAATAACCGATGCATTGAGCGCGATCGACGGAGTTAGTGAAGTGAGGATCGCCACGGGCGCGATCCATGTCACATACGATCCCTTGAAAACGAGTGAGAAGAACATCGAGGAATCGATCCGTGCGAGCGGAAATGACGTGGCCGGCGCGTGAGTGCTGAAACGCTCATCCTCCTTCGCCAAGCCGCCTCCGCTACCCCCTTCGCTCAAGCTACGGCGCGTCAAGAAAGCTACCGCGAGTCAGGGCGGCGGCACGACAAGTGGTTTCGACTTCAGATAGCACAACGGCCTTGCCTTAGACTGCTGGCCGTGACTCTCGATTTCAAGGTCAGTCAATTCCGCAAGCGCTCCCGAACGGCGCAGCCGAGCATTTCATCGAGATCAACGTCGATCGGGTAGAGCAGCTTTTTAATTCGATGGATCCGTCGCCGTTCCACGAAAAGGATCTCGATCATGACGCGGAAGAGTTCACTGTCAGTTGGGCCCAGGAATATCACCTGGTCAGCGATTGACCTATGAGATTATTGGATACGCTGGTAGTGACGGGATAGGTTGCGACATTCCTGATTACCAAACATGACAGAATGGGATGCTGCCGAGTACTCTCGCCGTTCGTCGCTGCAGGAAGCGATGGCTCAGGAGGTACTCGCTCTGCTCGATCTTAACGGTTCGGAGCGGATCCTCGATGTCGGATGCGGCGACGGAAAAATCACAGCAGAAATCGCTTCTCGCGTTCCGAAGGGCTCGGTCATTGGCGTCGATCCTTCACGAGACATGATTAACTTCGCCCAAGCCCACTTTGGTCCGGCAACTCTGCCCAACCTTCGATTTGAGGTGGCGGACGCTTGCAGTCTGCCTTTCAAAAATGAGTTCGATCTCGTGGTTTCTTTCAATGCTCTGCATTGGATTACGGAGCAGCAGGCCGCGCTTAGTTCCATACGTTCTACCTTGGTTTCGAATGGTAAGGCGCAGCTTCGCCTGGTGGCGGCAGGTGCACGCAAGAGCTTGGAGCATGTGGTCGAAGAGATCCGCCGAACGCCAAGATGGAACGCTTACTTCGAGGATTTTGACACTCCCTATCTGCATCTGACACCGGAAGAGTATGCGGCCATGGCCGAACGCAGCGGCTTCCGCGTCCTCCGCGTTTCTACCAAAGATTACGCGTGGGATTTCGGCTCGCGGACGGCATTTTCCGGTTTCTCCGCGGTTGGTTGCGTGGCATGGACGAGCCGTTTGCCAGCGGCAGAACGGACGGATTTCATCAACGATGTGCTTGATCGCTACCAAGCAGTAGCCAGCGGCCACAGCGGAGAAGAGAATACCTTCAAATTTTACCAGATGGATATCAGCTTGCTCACAATCTGAGGGGAAGAAAGGCGGTGAGAGGTCAGAGATTGGAGGGGTAGCCAATGACGAATGACGAAGGGATGACAAAGTACGAACGAAGAATTCATGCTCATGCTCATAATGGAAATCGGGTCGGTGGACAGGGGACAGAGGTTGATCAGCGATTGGTGAATAGGAGATCAGCGAGGTTCCTGTTGCCACCGAGAATCGCACGTGATTGTCTGCCTAAAGCATGGCCAGACAATTCAAACCGGTGCGGTTTTTTGTAATGATGGGAGTGGCCGCGTTCGTCGTGTGTGGCGTGACGGCGTTCTACACTCATCGCGCTGCTCACGGCAGAACGGGGCAGGAGCGGGCCGCTTATGCAATCGGGGAGAAGGCCGGAGAGGAAGCGCCGGCGGGCGGAACGTTGCCGACGGCCGCTGACTTGAACATGATGGCTCAAAAGTATTTCAAGCAGCAAGGGTCGGGCGAACAACAGAGTTGGGACCTGGCTTTCGAGAACGGATACACGGACGGATTTAAGAAGACACATCACCGACCGTAAACCGCTCAATGAAACTTTGTCCGGCCACCGTCTCATCTGTGGATAAAGATTTGAGCTGGCTGCAATGAACCCGCCAGCTTTACCTGTCCGGAGACGCTTCCCCTGGATTCTTTATTGGCTCGTTCTCTTTGTCATCGTTCTGGTCGCGCTTGCGCCGGTGGGATCTGTAGCGGCGTGTGGTTTAATCGCTAACGCACACGGCTGCCGCGTGGATGAAGGCTCGGTGCATCCCTGCATGATCAACGGAAAAGACTATGGGCAGCTGCTTTATACCCTTGGCGTAATGGGCTGGCTGATGCTCGTCACGTTACCAGCCGGTGCACTCGCGTTCGTTCTTTGGCTGATCATTCTTATTGTTCATCGAACTAATTGGCGAAGGCGCGCCACGAGTTAACGGAAGCTAAAGGCTTGAAGCGGGGAAAACGCGAAGCGTTTTAGTTATCAGTCTATCAGTTATCTTTTAGTAGATCCGGCAAGGAGCACAGTTGATGCTGCCGGTTACCCCAGACGGGTGAACTTCATAGTCCAGTTGGTTTCCCAGGTCTTTCCGCCGTCGGCGGAGAATGCCTGTTCCCAGCGGCAACAATCCGAGGAGTCGACATTCCAGATGAAGCGGTTGAAAATATGCCTGCTTTCGAACACTTCCTGCGAATAGAATTCCCCGCACGGGCCGTCGAACTTGCCGACCATCGGCACGTCCATTCTTCCAGGGTGGCTGCTGGCCGTCCAATAGATGCTCCACTCGCGTGTCGTCGGATTATAGAGACGCACCGTCACCGCTTGAACATGCCCTGATGCGCGATCCATGATGAGTTCGTCCATGTTGCCAAGCCCTCCGAGAATGGACCGCACTTCACCGGTGCCTTCAAATTCTTCCCATTCTGTGCACCCTTTCAGTCGCTCCTTCAGTCGTCGGTGCTGGATTTTCCAGCTGCCAATAAGGAAATCGAAATCGCTTCGGCCATCGCGTTCTCCAGACTCGTTAGTGATGGCTTGCTTCATCGGCTTGTGGCGTTGCTGAATCAGCCGCGTAATTGCGACCGAGCAGTAGGTGATAGCCTTAATACTTCCGGCGCTCTTTCCAAATGGCGCGTCAGTGCGGTCGATACTTCGTCGCGCCATC
>QHPM01000361.1 GCA_003219095.1 Verrucomicrobiota bacterium | reverse complement strand
GCGAGCTGCGACGAAGCACACAAACTCGGGCTGCACGTGCACGGTCATATTCCAGCCGGCATTCGTCCGATGGATGCGATCAAGGCAGGTTACGATGAGATCACGCACATCAACTGGGTCATCATGCAGGCGATGCCAGACGACGTGATTAAAGTTTCCAATGGCATCATGCGTTTTGAAGGCCCCGGCCGGTACGCTCGCAACGTCGATCTCGATGCCGAGCCGATGAAGAACATCGTCGCGACCATGGCAACGAAGAAAATTTATTCCGATCCGACGATGGTGGCGTTCGAAAGCCTATATGTGCCGGAGAATGGTGATTTATCGCCGGCTTTGGCGCCGTTCGTCGGTACTTTACCGCCGACCACCGAGCGCGGTTTTCGGCAGGGCGGTTTCGCTGTGCCCAAGGACCTCACCCGTGCCGATTATCGCGCCAGTTGGGCGAAGCTCGTGCAGCTCCTTACTAAGATGCACACGGCGGGGGTGCCGATCGTTGCCGGGACTGATGGTTCAGGCATCGAAATTATTCGCGAGTTGGAAATTTACCATGAAGCTGGACTGACACCGGCAGAAGCGCTCGGCGTGGCGACGATCGCTCCGGCTCGCCTTGTTAATCAGGATCAGAAGACCGGCTCAATCAAAGTCGGTAAAACCGCCGATCTGGTGCTGGTCGAGGGCGATCCTTCGGAGCGCCTGTCCGATCTGCGCCAGACCCGCCTCGTGATGATGGACGGCAAATTGATGGACGCCGACGCGCTGCGCACCGCCGCCGGTTTCTCCGGCCGGCCAAAGTAACGCTCGCTATCTGCTTGGCTATTTCAGCGTTTTCCGTCGCTCTGCTGTTTTCCACCACTCACCGATCACCCATCCGCGATCACACCCCGAGCTCCTCGCTTCCAGCTTAAAAGCCGCCGAGGCTTCCCTTCGCCCCGACGGCTTCTCGTTAGTATGTCAGCTTTTCAAGCCTTTCCTTTTAATTCAGCTGCTCAGCTCAAGCGAATCGAGCGTCGGCTGGTCGATCGCCGCCGTCGTGGCGAGCCCTTGATCGGCCTGATAGGCTGTGAGCGCCTCCCGGGTCATTGGCCCGAGCAATCCATCTACCTCTCCCTTATAATAACCCATCTGCTGAAGCTCCGCTTGCACATCCGCGATCACCTGGTCCGGCGGCTGAGCGCGTTGCCCTACATAGATCGGTCCATCGTAGGCATAATACTGCGCCGAAGGGCTGTAACCCCAGGCCGGATACCAGTAGCCGCTGTTCCAATAATAGTAACCGCCACCAATTAGCTCCACTCGGGAGTAACGCGACCGATACCAACCCTCGTCGTGCCATTCCGGGCGATACACGCGGAATACTTCGTATTGCGGACCTTGCCAGCGCTCGCTTCCTTGAATCCGATAGTTCTGGTTGAAAGTAACAGCCGGAACCTGCTGCGGCTTTGGCTGTGCACGAAAATTTGCGTGCTGCGCCTTGATCTGCTGCACCTGCTGCGGTTCGGGTTTCTTCTTCGCCGCGGCCCCCACATTGGCTTGTCCTTTTGCCTGGCCGGTTGCTGACACCGACGGAGCTGCGCTGGCCGACGCTGCGGGTGCCGGCGATGTCTTCGCCGCACGTCCCTTCATTCCTTTCCTCTGCTTCTCCGCGCCCGGCGTCGCACTGGCGGCCGGTTGACCGGAAACGTTCGTTTCCCTGCCCGCGGGGCTGGCAGATTCCTGGGTGGCCTTGCCCTTCCGGCCCTTTCCTGCGCCCGGCTGGTTCATCGTTCCGGGTTCATTCCGCGCTCCGCGCTCCTTAACAGCCCCCTGAGACTTGGCCGCCGTCGCGGCGGGCTTTGCTCCGGGTCCCTGCGTTTGTTCAGCACCCTGCTTTTTCTTCTTTCCTGGTGACGCTTCCTCGTTGGGCTGTTGCGCCATCGCGGCTCCAGCCAACGCCAGCGAACAGCCTATTAGTAAACTGATAAATGTTTTCATACCTATATTTCGTCGGTGGACAGGCAGATGTATTCAATTGTTTGAGCGATTTTCGTTTCTGCACCCACCAATAACGGCAGCATCGCGGCATACGATAACTAAAACGCCTCGCGTTTTATGCGCGCCACGCCGTTCGTTAGATCTCCCACCAGGTTAACGGCGAGAATAAGAATTCCGAGCCACCGGCCCCATGTCGCATTTCTGGCGAGTCCAATTCCCGCGGATGCGCATGCGACGCCTACGATCGCCATCAGCAAAATCGACGATCGACCAATCCATTGAAACGCAGAATGCGCTTCCGAATTCAAGCGCCAAAGCGAATCGAGAGGACCGCCAGGAAACAAGAGCAGCCCCATGGTCAACGCGCACATGCAAGCTCCGAACGCGAAAAAGAGTGCGAGCAGCTTTATTCCAATTGGCGTTTCGCCCTTCATCAAATGTCGTTTTTCAACTTACAGTGTCTCAGGTTCTCGGCGCTTGCTGCTAATCGTCCAGCTCGCACTCCGCATTCCGCATTTTCATCCTTCCTTCCCTCAGTCTAAGATGATTAGAGATTATCAATTTTATGAATGACGAATTTCAGGCAGGGGCAATCTCCGCCACTCGCGAGGAATTTCTGCGCAACCTTTGGGAAGAACATATGCGGCACGAGTTTGCGACGCATGACACTGAGGAGACCCTAGCCACAATGGTCGATGACGCTTACGTCAATCACATCCCCGTGCTGACGGGCGGTGTCGGCAAGGACGCTTTACGTGAGTTCTATTCAAAACGCTTTATTCCTCAGATGCCGCCGGACACAGAGGTGACTCCCGTGTCGCGAACCATCGGCACCGATCAGCTTGTTGATGAGATGATCTTCAAATTCACGCACACTGTACGCATGGACTGGATGCTGCCCGGGGTCGCTCCCACGGGCAAACGAGTAGAAATTCCTTTGGTAGCGATCGTTCGTTTCCGCGATAACAAGCTTGCCCACGAACATATCTACTGGGATCAGGCTTCAGTCTTGGTGCAACTGGGATTACTTGACCCAGACACCTTGCCGATCGCCGGTATCGAGACCGCGCGGAAGGTTGTAGATAACAGCTTGCCCTCCAACGCGCTCATGCAACGTGCCAGTCCGCTCGAGAATTGAAGCCGCGCTTGCCTGATAACAGATAACCGATAACTGAAGCGCATCGCGCTTCGTCAGCGTTTCAGTATTTGAAAACTTTTCCTTGTCGCTTCACCATTTGGCGCCATGAACGGGTCAAAGCACGCCGGATTCGCTGCTCTTGCGCTACTGCTCACAACGCTTGGTGCACCCGCAGAAGAGCGTCCTCATATCACTGCTGAGCAAGTCGACAAAGCCGTCGCCGCACTCGATGCGCTCGCGGCTAAACAGAATGCCGTCCCGGGTTTCGCCGCCGCAATCGTATTTCAGGACAAAGCCGTTTACGCTAAGGGATTCGGCGTTCGCGACGTTAATGGCAAAGCGCCAGTGACTGCCGACACCGTTTTTCAGCTCGCCTCTGTCTCAAAGCCAATCGGCGCTGCTGTGGTC
>QHPM01000315.1 GCA_003219095.1 Verrucomicrobiota bacterium | reverse complement strand
GACTGATGCGGACATCACGATCAATACAGCTGAACTCGCTCCCGACGAGGCGGCCCAAGAGATTATCCTTCATTTGGAAAGCGAAGGATTCATCGGAAATCCGAGTAATTCGCGCGTGAGTTAAAGATTTCGAACGGACGCGACTACTTTCTGCGGGTCGTTCTCTCGACATAAACGAGGACCAGGGACCGCAGTTGTAGGACAGGCATTTTTGCCTGGCCAACCATTCCATCCTGGCAGGCGGGCTTCCGGTTCGTAGAGCCCTACAGCTCGGAGAGAGCGCCTGCCCTACAATGTCGGCGATCGAATGGGGGCTGCGCGTTTATTTAAAATGAGCTGGACCAAAAGTCGCTTATTACCAAACGATCAAAGACTACTGAGACGGACCCGGCGTCTTCGTCGGAATTAGCGGCGGCCCGCTCATACTTTTGAGAACACGACCGAGATCGCTGTTGGTGGAAATAACGGCCGTGGTGTCGTGCTCGAATGCCGAGCGAGCTACATCAAGACTGCGCAGGAATAGATAAAGGTCCTGGGCATCCGGTGCGCTGTAGGCGTTGGCGTAAATGCGAGCTGCTTCCGCGTCGGCTTCGCCTTCGATCTTTAACGCGTCCCGGTTGGCGCTGGAGATGATCGAGGCCACTTCGCTCTCTTTTTGCCCGCTGATGTTGGCGGCTTCACCGTGACCCTCGGAGCGGAAGCGGGCCGCAATCTGGTGGCGTTCGCTCGACATTCGCTCAATAATCTTCTCAGCTACCGCCGGATTATACTTACTACGCTTGAATCGTTCGTCGAGCAGTTCGATTCCGAAGTCGGCGATCTTTTGCCGGGTCCGTTCTGTAATTTGTTTCTCGATCTCCCCTCGCCCCAGCTGAATATCGGGAATGCTACTTGGCAGGATTGTGCCGCTCTTCTCCAGTTCCGGATCGCGCAAAGGTTGCCGTCCCTTAGTTACTCGAATTATCTCGACCAGATCATGAGTAGCTACCGCCGTCCGCGTCTCGCTTCCGAGAATATCGTCCAGTCGGGAGAGTGCGCTGCGCTCGTCGTTTAACCGGTTGTAATAGAGAAGCGGGTCGCTTATGCGCCAGCGCGCGAAGCAATCCACGATGAGATAAAGCTTGTCCTTGGTCGGGCATTCTGTGGGCGGGCCGTCCCAGGCCAGCACTCGTTTATCAAATCGGTTTACTTTATCGAAGAACGGCAGCTTCAACTTCAATCCCGGGGTAGTTTCAATGCGAATGGCTTTGCCGAACCGAGTAACGATCGCGTCTTCGTATTGACGAACGATAAAGAGCATTGAACCCCACTTAAGTCCCGTTAGAATGAAGATGAGACCCAGTATCGCCATGGTGCGGGACTGCAAAATCCGGATCAATGTTGGCGGCATTGGTGAGATAGTTCCTAGCGCGTTGGGTGAGTCGATTCGGGAGTCGTTAGCGGGAGCGTTTGCAAGATGTTTTTCAAACTGTCGTCCACGATTACTTTCTTTTGTAAGGCCGGAAGGAGCGCCTGCATTTGTTCCAGGTAAATACGGCGACGGGTAACATCCGGGGCTTTACGATACTCGGTTAGTAGGAGCGTGAATTTCTCAGCGTCGCCTTTGGCCTGGTTTACCCGGTGAAAGGCGTAGGCCTCAGCCTGTTTCAGGCGTTCCTTGGCCTGGCCGCTGGCATTCGGGACCGCATCATTATAAACCGCCCAGGCCTGATTGATCGCGGTCTGCTTCTCTTGTTGCGCCTGGTTTACTTCGTTGAAAGCAGCCTGCACCACCGCCGGAGGCCGCACCGTGGCAAGTTGGACCTGTTGAATTTGAAGGCCAAGTTTGTAGTCGGAGCAAAGCTCGGCCAGGCGTTTGAGCGAGGCCGTTTCAATGTCGTGGCGCCCAATGGTAAGGACTTCATCCACGGTGCGATCGCCGATCACTTCGCGCATCACGCTTTCCGATAAGTCGCGCAACGTTTGCTCCGGCTCGCGCACACCAAACAAATACATTTTCGGATCAGTAATTCGATATTGCACCACCCACGGCACGAGCGCGGTATTGAGATCGCCCGTGATCATCGTTTCGGTGTCTTCGCCTTCCCGGTCGTGCTGGTAAGGGTTGGTCGAGCCAGGCGTCGAAAAACCGAACTCGAGTTTGAGGAGCCGCTGCGTCGGCACGATGACCAGCTCATCCACATGTGGGACGACGTAGGTCAAACCGGGATCCTCGATTCCGGATAACGCGCCGAAACGAAGCTTAACGCCGACAGAATTTGTCGGAATGGAACGAAAACCGAACAAGAGCGAGAAAAGGGTGAGCGCTATTCCCACACAGGCAATAATGCCGAGGACAAACCGCACTGGTCTGATGCCAAAACTGGGAGAGGCGGGCCCGGAGGAACGAACGATCTGCATGGCGAATTTCGACTATGGGGCGGTCAAGCTGGCGCGGCAAGTTATTCCCGGCCGCCCAGACGTTTGAACCGAATGTGGACTAATCAGGGAAACGACGCGTCATTCAATCTGAACACTGCATCTGCGCGAAAGAAGAATCGCTAAAATGCGAAGGGCCTGGCACGACCAGGGCTGACATTCCACCTTACGCCAGAGGCAGGCGATAGATCATATCGAGCTTCGATATAATGGCATGTCCAATGCTGCAAAAAAGCACAATTTCTAAAACGATGAACACTCCACCACCAAACCAAAAAGGATTTACTCTTGTCGAAATCATGATTGTTGTCGCAATCATTGCGTTGCTCGCGGCCATCGCTGTGCCCGGATTCTTGCGCGCGCGCAAGCGCTCCCAGGCCAGCCGCATCCTGAATGATTTAAGGATGATTGACTCAGCGCTTGATCAATACGCAATCGAGCACAACAAAAAAAGCAACGACCCCGTTGGCACAGCCGATTGGACCAGCTACGTCAAGAAGGGCTCCCCCCTTTACAATACCGGTAATAGTCTCTTTGGCACGGGTTATGGCTCGCAAACGGTAGATCTAATTCCACAGGTGCCTTCAAACGACTACAATGTACTGTCCGACGTTGCTGGAACAGGCTTCTGGTCCCCCTACGGACCGTAAGAAAAATTGCATTTCGGCGCGATGGGTTGACTATCAAGCGAAGTCCTCCCGAACGGTGAAGAAGGCTCTCCAGGCCAAGGACTACGATGTACTCAGTGCCTTCCGATATGCGATGCGGAAGTTTCTTCGTGTCAGCAAGGAAGTGGTTGCCGCTCGGGCAAAACTGACGCCAGAACAATATGAAGCTCTCCTCGCGATCAAAAGTAGTTCCGGCGCCAACGGCGTGACGGTTGGGGAGATAAGCGAGCGTTTGCAAGTGAGACATCATACCGCGGTAAGTCCTCTAGACAGATTGGAGGCGCGAAAATTCGCGGTGAGAAAACGAACTAACTCAGACAAACGCATGGTCAACGTCAAATTAACGAAGACGGGCGCAACCCTCTTATCACGCCTGGCCCTGATTCACTACGGCGAAATCCGGCGTCGCACTCCCGAAATAATGAGCGCTCTCCGTCGCTTCCAGAAATAGAGTTTCTCTCATCTGGCGAATGACTAGCTGCCGGCATTAAGTCTGTCTCGGCCATGTTCGCCGGTGAGATCAAGCACCGGACCAAGAGGAACAATGCGGCTGGGGTTAATCTCTTCATGCGTCATGTAATAGTGGCGCTTGATGTGGTCAAAGTTCACAGTGTCGGCTATGCCATCATACTGGTATAGATCCGCCAGGTAACCTTGCAGATTCCGGTAATCGATGATGCGGCGCAGGCTGCATTTGAAATGGATGTAGTAGACAACATCGAAACGAATAAGAGTGCAGAACAGCCGCCAATCTGTCTCGACCATTCTGTCTCCGAATAGATAACGACTTTTAGCCAGTCGCGCTTCGAGTTGATCCAGAGCATCGAATACCTGCTTACAAGCGCGTTCGTAAACGCGTTGTCTGGTCGTAAAGCCGGCTTTGTAAACGCCGTTGTTGATCTTGTCGTAGATAAAATCGCTCAGCGTCTCCTGTTCCGCGGCAATGTCATTTGGAAAAAGATCGATCTCCTTATTCTGGGCCAGCGCGCGAAAGGCATCGTTAAACATCCGGCAAATATCGTCCTCGCAATTATTGACAATTTTTTTGCTAACCCTGTCCCAGAGCGCCGGCACGGTGACGCGCCCATCGAAATGCGGATCGGTCGCAGTGTAGGCCTCGCTCAGGAAATGGAATCCGTTAACAGGATCGGTTGACGCGAAGGGCTTGCCGGAATTCGCCGCTCCATTGGCATTAGCATCGGGATCGCGAAAAGCCCATCCATGTTCATCACGCACCGGGTCAACAACTGTCAGACCGACGCTCTGCTCCAACCCGAGCAGTTTGTGCGCAATCAAAGTCCGGCTCGCCCATGGACAAGCCAACGAAATGTAAAGGTGATAACGATCAGCTACGGCCGGATATCCTGTGCTACCGTCGCTCGAAATCCAGTCACGAAAGGCGTCCTCCTGCCGTTGAAACTCGCCGGATCCTGATTGTTCCTTTTCGAACTGCGCTTTCATTTTTCCAAACCAGTTTTCTTTAACACGTCGAGTAAGGGGTATCGAATTCAGAGCGGCTTTCAGTTCTGGCAGAAAGGGAGTCTGTCATGCGGCGGCTCTTTTGGGCGAGCGCGACGATTTGCCCGGCTGGGCAAGAACCGTCGCGTGCATGTATTATAGTAACGAGCAATACATCGTAACAACAAGCGCATTCTGGTGGCCGGCAATTTCGAGTCGCCTTATTAATGTAATTACCTAATCCTCAGCAGTTAAGGCAAGTATGGCTACTCATGAGCGCGGCGATGCGGCCGCCGTGACCTGGATTGGCGTCCCCCGCTTCTACGTAGTTTCCGGTAGGGAAGTTACGTAGTTGTCCAGCTTGCCCTGGGCACATAGGCGGCTCATTATGGAATATATGAAATTTACAGAGTGCCGGCCCGAAACGGCTGCCACCTTAGCCGAGGTTCTTATTGCCCTGCTCTTGCTCGGATTGTTTATCCCCTCCGCTTTTGAGGTTAACGGAGTCTGTCTTCGCCTGGTCAACGCTACTAAACAGGCGATGGCCGCGCTCGAGAGCGTGCATGATCGATGTGAGAGCCTGCGGAACCTCGCCTTCACCGATCTCACCAATACCTCATACGTTCGAAACCTTATGGCAACCCCTGCCAACGCATCGGACTTTTGCAATAGCGCCACGGAGGTGGTCAAAATGAGCGCTTATCCGGTTGCACAGGGGGTGACTCAATTTACCCGACCGGCGAACGGGCCGGTGACCAACGATTCTACCGCGACGGATCTTGGCAGCACAGTTGTGCAAGTGACTGTCTCAACCTCATGGAGCACGACGTTTGGTGGGCGCGCGCGTTCTGAAGAAACAACCACCCTCATCTCGAACGGGACAAAGAAATGAAATTTAAAAGCCTACAGAGCAACGCTGGTTTTACCCTCAGTGAAATGCTGATTTCGGTTAGCATTAGTTCAATCGTTTTGGCGGCGGCCGTCACTTTGAGCGTTTCCCTTCAAAAGAGTTTTGGCGCGGTCGACAACTATTTCGCCACTCACATGCAACAAGTCCGCATCGTTGATTATCTAAGCCGTGACGTGAACCGTGGCCTCAGCGTGACCACGTCTGTCGATCTGCAAACTGTCACCATCAATGTGCCGAATTACATTATTCGAGCGGGCGATTCGGAGGCGGTGACAAATTCCTCCCTTATCGGCACGGCGCGTTCACCGACCGTTGCTTATACGTCGAATGGCTTGCAAATAAATTATGGGGCTTCCACGAGCACGGTGGTTTACTCCATCAATAACAGCTCGATCCTGCGCACAGAAAATGGAGCCGTTACAACAATCGCTTCGAGCACCGACCAATTGATTCCGCAGACCACGGACGTTGAATTGGCAAATACCGAATATGTTAATACTGCAGTCACTTTCATGCCCATCTTCACCATGGCCGGGAGTCCCGCCGCGCGAACCGGCACAAGTCTTTACGGCACAGCTTATTTGCGAAATAAGCGCCGGGGCTAATCAACCAGGAAATAACAAAATGAGAATCTTGAGACAGAAATCCGAAGATGGCAGTGTGTTGATCTGCGTTTTGTGCACGATTTTAATCGTGTCGCTTATTGGCGGAACCGTTCTTTTCAACTCTATCACCCGGTTCAACGCTGCATCAAGTCAGGTACG
>QHPM01000360.1 GCA_003219095.1 Verrucomicrobiota bacterium | reverse complement strand
CGCAAGGGACGATGTCCTTGGGTTCACCGAACGGGGCGGCCACACTATTCTGACGGCGCATCCGGACAAGCGGCTCGAAAATAATTACTCGCTTAATACCGTCGATATTTGTCCGGTAGGCGCGCTCACTTCTTCGCACTTTCGCTTCGAAATGCGCGTCTGGTTTTTGAAAGAGACCAAAAGTATCTGCACGAGTTGCGCGACCGGTTGCAATACTATCATTGGCTCGCGCGAAGATGTGATCTACCGCCAGACGCCGCGCGAAAACGTGGCCGTTAATTCCGCCTGGATGTGTGATTACGGCCGACTCAATTTCGAGTACCTAACGAGCCCTGAACGGCTGCTCGAGCCGGAAATTTTTGCCGGTGACAAATTGCAACCTTCTGATTGGAAGACGGTCATCTCCCATACTGCTTTACAACTGCGCCATTTCACCGGCTGGAGCATCGCCATCGTCGCCTCGGGTCGAATGACAAATGAGGAGCTTTGGCTGACCGCGCGTCTCGCCCAGGAGTTGAACGTCTCGCTCATCGACATCGTTCCCAGAGAAGGAGAGGCGGATGACATTTTGCTGAGCCAGGATCGCAATCCGAATACGAACGGCGCGAGGATTATTCTCGGTTTGGAAGGCAAAACGGGGGCGAATCTGCAGGCGATCGCTGCGGGCGTGGCGGAAGGTCGTATTAAGGCGCTTGTCGTTCTTGGTGAAGACCCGACGGAATTTGGAATTACGGTCGAGCAATTGAAGAAGCTTCCATCCTTTATCACGATGAACATTTTGCGCAATGCTACCACCGCCCACGCTACTTCGATCCTACCCTCCGCCGGTTACGCCGAAAAACGCGGCTCGATGATTAATGGTCGCGGCCGTTTGCAACGATTGAATCGGGCAGTTCGGCCTCCTGGGTTGGCGCGCGCAGATTGGGAAATTTTACGCGATCTCCTTCAGGAATTTACCGGCAGTAATGGTCTCGGCTCGATTGAAGATGTGTTTCGGGCAATGGCAGAATCGATTCTGCCATTGGCAGGTTTGAGCTTCAACAAAATTGGTAATCTCGGCGTGAAAGTGATCGCGACGCCTGAGGATTCAACGACTCCACCGCCCCCCGGTGAGCCGGCCGACGAGGAGATTTTCGAGCGCCCGCCATTGCACGCAACGAAATGAATCCAACGGTCTCCTTTATTCTGATTTCGCTGCTGAAAATCGTTGGCATCGTTTTTCTCGTTATTTTGCCAATGGTTTCCTACGCGGTTTATGCCGAGCGAAAAGTTAGCGCGTTGATTCAGGACCGCCTCGGACCGAACCGGGTCGGTCCTGCCGGTTTATTCCAACCGATCGCCGACGCGATGAAATTTTTGCTCAAGGAAGATTTCACCCCCGCGCATGTAAACAAACTTTATTACTGGCTCGCGCCTTGTCTCGTCATGGTGCCGGCCATCACTACTATCGCGGTGGTGCCATTTGGCAGCACTCTCTTCGGCGTGCCAATGGTGATCGCGGACATTAACGTTGGCGTCCTTTTTGTTTTTGCGATCGCCTCGCTCGGTGTTTATGGGATCGTCATTGCCGGTTGGGCGTCCAATTCAAAATATCCATTCCTCGGTGGGGTGCGCTCAAGCTCGCAAATGATTGCGTACGAACTCTCGTTGGGTCTCGCTGTGATCCCAATCTTTCTCCTCGTCGGTAATCTCCGGCTGCGGGAGGTTGTGCAGTTTCAGATCGATCATGGCTGGATGATAATTCCCTTTGCCGGTGACTGGAAAAATCCGGCCGGTTGGCTTCTGGCCGTTCCGATGTGGATATCGTTCACGATCTTTGCCATCGCCGTATTCGCGGAGACAAATCGGTTGCCCTTCGATCTGCCGGAAGCGGAAACGGAATTGGTGGGTGGCTATCACACCGAGTACAGCTCTATGAAGTTCGCGCCCTTTTTCCTCGGTTCTTGGCGGCTGGCATTTTCCCGGCATCCCTGACGGTTCTCACGGGTGGATTTTTGGTCTCATTAATATCTTCGTTTTCTTCGCCAAAATTGCGGCGCTTCTTTTTATTTTTATCTGGGTCCGCTTCACTCTGCCGCGTTTCCGCTACGATCAATTGATGCGATTAGGGTGGGTGTTCTTTTTCGAAATCGCGCTTGTGAACATTTTCTTGGCCGCCGGCGTCCTGGCATATCTGCAAAACAAATGACCAAATCCGAATGACGAAGCCCGAAGGAAACCCGAATCACGAACCCCGAAGGGCGGATTGTTGGCGCGACTCCATTGGTCCGCCATTCTTTGTCATTCATGCCTCATTCGGCATTCGGCATTCGGCATTTTGACCATGGCTATCACCGTTCCACGCCCCAAACTCACCTGGTCCGAGCGATTGTATTTGCCGACGATCGCAGCGGGGATGGCGATTACGCTCCGGCATTTCAAAAACATGCTCTTGGGCCGAACGAAGGTAACCATGCAGTATCCGGAGCAAAAATGGGACGCGCAACTGCCGGAACATTATCGGGGCGCGCCGGCGTTGGTGAAGGACGAGGCCGGGCGCATCCGTTGCGTCGCCTGTCAGCTGTGCGAATTCATTTGCCCGCCGCGCGCCATCAAAATCGAAGCGGGCGAAATTCCGGCTAAAGATCGCTTCAGCAAAGTTGAGAAGTATCCCCGCGAGTTCGATATCGACATGATTCGCTGCATTTTCTGCGGGATGTGTGAAGAAGTCTGTCCCGAACAAGCAATCTTTTTGCGCAAAGATTACGCTATCACCGGGCTCACGCGTGCGGAAATGGTGCACAACAAGGAGAAGCTGCTCGAGATCGGCGGCATCATGCACGGAGTTATTCTGAAGTGGAATGACAAGAAATGACCAGAGATTGGAGTGATGGATTGGTGGAGTGTTGGAGTATTGCAAAAAGAGCGGACGCCTTTTGTTTCGCCCACTACTCCCTTACTCCACCACTCCATTACTGCATTTAACCGATGCCCTCGTTCCTTTTTTGGCTCTTCGCCATCGTGATGCTGGTCTTCGGCGCGCTCGTCGTCATTAACCGCAACCCGATCGCGAGTGCGCTCAATTTGGTAGTTTGTTTCCTCGGGCTTTCCGCCTTGTTCATGTCGCTGGACGCATTTTTTATCGGAATCATTCAGGTACTGGTCTACGCTGGCGCAGTGATGGTGCTGTTTCTTTTCATCA
>QHPM01000359.1:836-2806 GCA_003219095.1 Verrucomicrobiota bacterium | reverse complement strand
CTATACCGCCATCCTTCGTGGAGTGAATAATACTACAGGCAACGCCTTGGTGGAAGTATACGGGCTCAATTGATCGCCCCCCGAGTGCCGGACGTTCGGTGGTGCGTTTAATCACTATTGCTCCATTTTGTCATCCTGAGCCGGGCACAGCGAAGTCGAAGGATCTGTAATTATTCTCTTTTGTTATTGTGATCCCGCGAACCAGCGACCGCGGCCACACCTGCACCAGCCCAGCTATTTCAACACCATCTCAACCGCAGAAGAATCGTCCAGTAGAATCCATTCGATAATGGAGACTGGCAGGCTGCCGTTCTTAATTAAATCATCGTGGAATTGGCCGAGATGGAAGTTCGTGCCCATTTTATCATGATATTTGCCGAGCAGATTCATGATCTGCCATTTGCCGGTAATGTACCAGATCTTCTGTGTTGGCTCCGTAGCGGCGCCGGCGGCTTCGCCTTCCGCGGCTTCGTGATCGAGCCCACCCGCTTCCATAAAATAGTTTACCGCCTGTTCAAATGTCCATTTGCCGGTGTGCAGATTAACATCCACCCCAATGCGCGCGGCCCGATAGCGCGACAGTCGCAGAATTTGTCCCTGCGCGGCCGAGCCTTCCGGATAGAGACCGGTACGCATTAGCATTTCTTCACCGTACAAGGCCCAGCCTTCCACGAAGACGCCGTTCTGATTTTGCCGCCGAATCTCGTTAGGCAAATGATTTGCAATCGATAGTTGCATAAAGTGACCGGGAATCCCTTCGTGGCCAAGAATTGGCCGCGGGTCTTCGATCGCCGCACGGATGTAAAAATTCCTCGATTCCGGATTGTAGGTGGGAATGAAAAAGAAACCGGCCGGATCCTTATCGTAAACACCGGGCGGGTTCATAAAGCCGCCTGGACTGGTTGGCTTGAACGCTTCCGGCAACTGCCGAATCTCAAACTTCCCGAGGTAATCCGGCAAAGTGATAAGTTCGTGTGATTTTAGAAAATCGATCATTTCCTGCTCGCGGCTTTCATATGCTTTCAGGAATGATTGTTGATCCGGTGGAATATTCTTCGCGCGGGCGGGATTCGGATCGGCCATGGATGGATCGGGTAACAACGCTTCCAGAGCGCGATAACGCGCGAGTTCCGCGCGACCCAGCATCTCTACTTGAACCGCGTTCAGCGGTAGCAGCAGGACGTGCTTAAGATAGTAGTTGTAGTTCGCCTCGCCCATCGGCGCGAAGTCCATCATCTGTGGCAGTTTCTTCTCCAATCTGTCGGCAAACGCGTGAACGCCAGTGAGCGCGCCGTCGCGTGATTTCTCGAAATCTGCGCGTTCGGCTTCGGACAAATCCTTGGTCAGCGGCGCCGTGCTCTCCTTAAAGAGCGGATCGATATTACGCGCCGATTGAATCGCGAGTTGGGCGTAAAGTTTTACTGGCTTCTGCAGATTCTTTTCCGCTTCGGCGAGCAATGCCGGCATCGCTTTGAACCGCGCCGCGGCGGAAAGTGCGCGATTCCGTGGGGTGTCATATTCTTTCTTCAGCAGCGAAAAGATGGCGTTACTACATTCGCCGATATAGGTGAGCGGGTTGGTTTGCTCGAACTTCAGCACACGCTCCGCAAATTCGACTCCTTCAAGCTGCGCCCGAAAGAGCAGCCAATCGATTCGATCATCCTTCGCCCACTTGTCGGTCTTCATCGCCCGTACCTGATCGAGCAGCTTGCGCACGTGCTGGGCGCGCTGGGCCAGCTTGCCGGCCGAATAATCTGTCAGCCGGTTGTCCCAGAAATGCAGACCCGCCTCACTACTGGCGACAGGATAATTTTCGTTGCGCCAGTTGTAATAGTCGTCGGCGAGTTTGTGCAAAGCAGCGGAGTCCGCTGCGGATGCTTTGCTTTCGGTGGTAATGGGTGGCGCGGTTTTTGTAATCAAGGCTTTGTTTGAGACATCGGGCGTTCGCGCGTGTCGGTCGGGCGCTTGGC
>QHPM01000359.1:0-818 GCA_003219095.1 Verrucomicrobiota bacterium | reverse complement strand
AATGCTGGACTGGAGCTGCGCACAGCGAAAGCGAAAAACTTTCGCCGAAGCGAGCGCCTTCTCTGGGGAGCTCAGGCTACTAGCCTGCGCTTTCCGAACTCAGATCACTCCGCCGGGATTCGCGACGCGTTGGGCAGCGCTCGGGCGAACTGGCGCGATCTTCACTACGTACTCCGGATCGTAATCGATCAGCTTCAACCAATCTTCAACGACGTCGGTCGGCGGGAAAATATCATTCTCTGCGTATTCGGCCTGGAAAGACATTTGCAAATCCTGTTCGGTGATTCCTTCCGGGGACGGCGTTGCTCCGGGGTCAACGACCGCGCCTACAGCAGAATTAGCGATGGCGCGCTTGATCGCCATCCCTTTGGCCCGCTCGACCACCGATGCGATGATGGCGCCGCTGATTAGATCGCCGCGATACAAAACTTCCTTGCGGCCGCTCCGCAATGTTACTTCCAGAAATTTGTTCTCATCGCGTTTGGCAAACTGCCAATCCACAAACCGCTCGATCAGCTTTTCAATCGCCGCCCCAATATTGTCAGCTTCTTTGGCCAGCGCGCCGTCATACGGTAAATCGTTAGTTAAATAAATGCGGTAGATTTCCCGCGCCCCTTCCTTGTTCGGCCGGTCGACTTTGATTTTGCGGTCAATGCGGCCAGGGCGGAGAATCGCTGGATCGATCAAGTCGGCGCGGTTCGAGGCGAGAATGATGACGACGTCATTAAGCGAATCGATTCCGTCCATTTCCGAGCAAAACATCGGCACCAGAGTCGAGAGGATGTTGGAATAACGCGAGGCGCGTCGCGTTCCGAGAA
>QHPM01000314.1 GCA_003219095.1 Verrucomicrobiota bacterium | reverse complement strand
CTCGCCTACAAGCACAACATCGGCATCTTCGCGCAACGCCGCGCGGACCGCTTCGGGAAACGAGCGCGTATTTGCGGGCACTTCACGTTGGGTGATGATGCTGCGTTTATTGTTATGAACGAACTCGATCGGCTCTTCGACCGTTACGATGTGTCGCGCAAAGTTGATGTTGATGTAATCGATTAGCGCTGCCAGCGTGGTCGATTTTCCGGAGCCGGTTGGTCCGGTCACGAGCACCAGTCCGCCGCGCAAATGGCCAAATTCCTTCGCCACGGTTGGTATTCCGAGCTCCTCCAGAGAAGCGATCTTGGTCGGAATTAAGCGGAAGACGGCGCCGTACCCGTTCGATTGTTTCAGAAAATTGCAGCGAAACCGCGACGCTCGGTCCATCTCGTAAGCGAAATCGAGATCACCGCGTTCGTCGAAAATTTTCCAGTTCGTCGCACCGGCAATTTCACTCAACATCAGGACTGCTTCATCTCGTAATACCGGCTCGGGTCGCATCGGCATGACGTCGCCGTGTCGCCGCATCTTGGGGGGCTGGCCTTCGCCAATGTGCAAGTCGGAGGCGCCTGCCGCTACGATCGCCTGAAGAAACTGATCCAGGTAAGGCATGTCAGAACCGCAGATTACGCGGATGCCGCGGATAAGAATTACTAGGCATGAAGATCAGGAAACATCCGCTTCTGTTTTGATCTGCCGAACTATAAGGCGCCCGCGATGTCGCGATCCGATTACTATCGCGTGTTCATAAAGTTTTTCTTCCAAGCGTGGCTTCAGTTCATTCAACACCTCCATGGCAGCGCCAGTGATTGCACCGCTCAGCTCTTCGTGGATCATTTCCTTCGTCATCCGTTTAATCCGCGTTATCCGCGGTTCTGTTTTAGATGCTGCCGCACGATTTGTTTTTGATCGGCGCGTGCAAGCGCCTCCTCGGCGCTGATTAAGCGCCGGGTGTACAAGTCGATCAAAGCGTCATCCATCAATTGCATGCCCTGCTTGCGACCAGTTTGGATAATTCCGGGCAACATAAATGTTTTCGCCTCGCGAATGACGTTGGAGACAGCCGGAGTGTTGGTGAGGGTCTCGATCGCAAGAACCCGGCCGGTGCCATCGGCGCGCGGGATCAGCTGCTGGCTGATCACGCCGCGCAAAGATTCGCTGATCATGATGCGGATTTGCTCTTGTTGATCGACTGGAAAAACATCGAGCACACGATCCAGCGTGCGAGCGGCGGTACCGGTGTGCAGTGTTCCCAACACAAGGTGGCCCGTTTCTGAAGCGGTGATAGCGAGCGAAATCGTTTCCAAATCGCGCATCTCGCCCACCATGATCACATCGGGATCCTCACGCAGCGCCCCACGCAATGCCACGCCGAAGGAGCGCGTGTGGGTATGGACCTCGCGTTGGGTAATGTGACAACCCTTCGGTTCGAACACGTATTCGATCGGATCTTCCAGAGTAATGATGTGCTCACGTCGCTCGATATTGATTTGCTCCACCAACGCGGCCAGCGTGGTCGACTTTCCGCTCCCGACCGATCCGGTGATAAGGATCAGACCGTTGTGATATCGCGTCAGTAGTTTCAGGTGTTCGGGCAAACCGAGCTCGTCCATCGAACGGACGCGTGTATTGATGATGCGAAAAACGATGTCCGTGCCGAGACGCTGGCGCGCCACGCTGGCGCGAAATCTTCCCTTACTATTGGCGTAAGCGAAATCGGCGTCTCCGCGCTCTTTCACCAGCTCACGCTGCGCATCGCTCAGAAACATGTCGGCTAACTTTTGTGTTTGATCCGCTTTGAAACGTGGCGCATCCGGCCAGATTGGTCGCAACGTTCCATGCAGACGCCAGAGCGGAGGCGCGTTTACCCCCAGATGAACGTCCGACGCGCCAGCTTCCTGGCCGACCGCGAGATATTCGTCAACATGACGTAGCAATTGAGCACTCATCGCACACTATGATCATGCCATCCGCAGTGTAACGAGGTAAACCGAAAAGGGATTGGCGTTACCAACTGTTTTTCGCACACGCTCACCACCCCATCGTTGTCATCCCGAGCCGCAGACGGCGAGGGTCCTCACGAGCTCGTTGTTGACGACCCAAGTTAGTTTGCGTGATCGAGGAGTGTCGGTGAGGTCCCTCCCTTGCGCTCGGGATGACCGAGGAGTGGGGAGCTGACCGCGGCGAGCGAGAAATCAGCGCGGTGCCTGCGATCTTGTCCTTGAATAGCCAGTAATCTTACTGGTTACAAATTTCATCAACGCCGGCCGCAGCAACGTCGCGGCAAATTTCAGGACGCCAACAAGCGCTCCTGCCTCCAACAAGCCTTTGCCATTTTCCTGCGAGTTGTCTTTCGCCCGAACGTAAACCTTCTTCTTTCGCGCCGGCGCGATTGCGATCAACAATCCCACTACCGCCAGCGCTCCGATCCAGATCGCGGTTTGATCGCGAAATGAATTTTTGAGCTTGCGCGGAATATCCAGTTCGTATCGCAACCCACTTAACTCGCGTGCCATCCGGTCGCGCGAAAGCGCGATGTCGCTTTTTATCGCGGCCCGGTCTTTCCGAGGGATCTCAGCCATTGTTGGTCTCTCTTTAATTCCGCCCGCGTTTCCGGATAAAGGCGCCCCGTCAGTTTTGCCTTCGCCAGCAACACACAAACGACGGCTAGGACGATATGCAGCAATCCGGCCCCGAAGGCGATCCACGTCCATGAAATTCCACTTCGATGGGCAATGCCGGCAATCAGGCTGGCCAGGATAAAAATGTATCCGAACACGACGGCGATAAGGGCTCCCAGTGCGAAGGCAACGACTGCCACCAATTGCAGCAGTAGCGCTTTTGACTCAACCGCGAGAAGCGCGGTCCGGGTCTCTATGTAATCGAACAACCCGCTGACTAGTCCGATCGCATTGTCGATTAGTCCGGCGTGTCCGGCCGGATTGCGCACTCTCGCGCTCGCGCGAGCCATGAGGCACGGCTTAGCGCCGGAAGATCAGGCCCAAAACAAATCCGATTCCGAGGGCGGTCAAAACCGCCTTCATCGGATTTTCGCGCACGTAATCTTCGCCGTCCTCCTGCAAGGTGCGGACGCGCACTTTCGCGTCGCCCCAGGCCTGAGTGGCCTTATCGCGATAATCCTCCGCCATCGTCGTCGCTGCCGATTTCAAATCTTCGGCGGCGTGGCGCGCGTGAGTTTTACTGCTCTCCAGTTTATTTTGCGCGCTGCTGGCCGCGCTACTTTGATTCGATTTTTCTTCTGCCATGATTCTTCTCCAAATGGTTAATGGTTTACGGCATTATCCGGTCGCCAACGCCTTCGCGCAACCTTTCCGCATCCCGTTATTTTAAACGAAACTGGGGTACCCCCTGCGCTTACGCGGCACCAGATGGATTGGCTGCTCCGTCGGGCAATACTAATCATAAGCGCGTTCGCCTCTCTTTCTCAGGATCGAGCTCGACAAACCCGATCTCTGCTATTGCGCGCGGAAAATTATCCGCGCCTTGGTCAGGTCGTAGGGCGACAACTCAACCGACACCTTGTCTCCCGGCACGATTCGGATGAAGTGCTTGCGCATTTTGCCCGAAATGTGCGCCAGGACGTTGCGTTGACCGGGCAGGTCAACGCGGAACATCGTCCCTGGTAACACCTGCGTTACCGTACCCTCCGTCACAATTTGTGCTTCTTTCGCCACACCTTAAAATGCCTTCAGCCGTCCAAAATTCAACCGGCCCAGACCTACCGGCGCAGCGTTGCTTCCGGAAAAAACTCGCCTATTTCGCGTCGTTTCCACCATGCACCAATAGCTCGACGTTCTTCCGAAGTGGTGAACTGATACTTGAACAAAATTGCACGAACGTACTTCGGCGGTTTATCGGGAAAGGGATTGCGTGCAAGCAATCGCGTGACTGCCGGCTCATTTTCCAACAGGCGGATCACGAAATTTTCGAACCATGGTTCCTGCCGCCGACCACCGAGGGCGGCGAACCACATTTGCCAATCCAATCGCGGCTGATGCGGTGCGCACCAGCGCGGCGCGCGATTCACATCGCCCGGTTTCCATTTGAACTCGTAGGAAACCCAATCGATTCCGTCCGCGCTGCCTTCGACTTGAATTTCCGGACGCTCTTTTGTCATCACTCGGAAAAGTCCATAACCATTCACGATTCGAAACGGCTCGATGTGTGTATAGAGCATCACCAATGGCTTTGGCCAATCAGCCTCCGGTTTTAATGCGGTGTAACAAAGCCAAAGATTAAGCGGCAGGGTGATGATCAGCACGATGATCGCCGCCAAATTTGCGATCTGTAGCGATCTTGCTGTGCGAAACGAGCGCGCCTCGCTCCGGGGTGGAGGGCGGAGTTCCTGCGCCGCCGGGCTCGCAGGAGCTCGGCCCTCTAGACGCTTCAGGCTCGCGTCATCGATGAGCAAGAGACAGAGCGCGAGCGTGAGCAAATTGAAGAAGCAGTAATTGCCCGTAATGGCGATCGCGAGTTGAAGAAAGATTAACAAACCTGCTGCGATCAAACGTGGCCGGCGCGGCGCCCAAATGAAAAACGGAACGATGATTTCGACCACGAGACAAAACGCGACCGAGAATTTCTTGAACCATTCGGGATGTTTATCGGCGAACCAGGCGAAGACGGTGGGGAGTGGTTGCGTCCAGTAGTGGTAATCAAGCGCGGTCAGAGCGCTCCAATGAAAGGAATGATCGATCCAGCCCCAGCAGTTGTCGCCGCTGGTCAGTTTTACCACCCCTGACATGAACATCAGTTTGAAGAGGAGAAACTTGAGCAGAAACATCGCGACCGGAGAAAGCGCTGTAGCCGGGATCGCCGATCCCGGTCGGATCAGATTCTCCTTCGGCCAAAGACGCCAGGGCGCGAAAAAAATCGCAAGGAAGCCAGTTTCCAGAAGAAGGATGTCCCATTGAAAGCTAAGAAACGCCTGGCCGGCGATGCTGAGCGAAAGATAAAAAACGAAAAGAACGGCCAACGAAATAGCTGGAGCAATTCGAAAAATCAGCAGGAGTGAGACCAAAACGCCGCCACCGCAAAGAAAATGGAGGAAGCCGTTGCTCGAATTGAACCAGCAGAGAGTTGGCAGAATCCAAACTGTTTTGTATCCAATATTGCCGCGTGCCGGCGACAAATAATCGCTGATTGGCAAGATGCCATTCGCTCCAACGAGACCGTCGATCTGGATCCAAAGTGAAACGAACGCAATCAGATAGACAAGACCGAGCGCGCGTAAAAACCAGCGACGCGCCCAAAAATAAGTTGGCGGTCGAACGTCGTTTCCCCAAAGCAATCGCGTTATTGCCGAAGCGAACGCGCGATGCCGTGCGATGAGTTTATAACCGAATTCAGAAACCGCAGCGAAGCCGGGAATATGTTGGTAGCCCCACCACAGCCATTTTTTCGAGCCCCGGCTAAGCAGCGATCGATAAACCGCTTCCGCCGCGACGAAAACCTGACCGGTCTTATCGATATAAACGACTGAGCGCTGGAATTGTTCGCGCGGGATTTCTGGAAAACGGTCCGCGATTTCCTGATATGGCGCATACTCGACTTCGCCCGCAGTAATTTCGCGCCAGCGCTCAATCCAGTGTCGGCAGAAATGGCATTCGCCATCCCAAGTCATGAGTGGTTTGGTTGGCGGATTTGAAACGCGGAGTTGGTCTTTCATGAAATTCAGGGCGAGGTGGATCGCGCGCTCCGTCGCGCGATGCTACTCAAGCTCTTACTTGTCATTCCGAGCGCAGTCGAGGAATCTCCAACTAGTCAAGAACTGGTCACGCTGTTTTTCACGCATTGTTGGACCTGAATGTCCCGGCAGGATTTAGACAAATATTTGGAGATCCTTCGACTTCGCTTCGCTTCGCCCAGGATGGCAAAGGAGAAAACTCCGCCCAGAGCGGCGCGCATGGAACATAGGCATTCCTGCCGGTGCGCTCAGCGGACATTCTGTCGGCTGTGTTTTTTGGGTTTGCAGCGCAGTGCAACTGCGCTGGGCGCACAGACTAAAAGTCTATGTTCGAATGTCGGAGAACTCCGCCCAGACTGGCGCGTGGTCGGACGGA
>QHPM01000313.1 GCA_003219095.1 Verrucomicrobiota bacterium | reverse complement strand
GACCTGGCTGGAATCTCCAACCGCAACGCCGTTAAAAAGAAGATTCACAACTTGCGGCATGGGCCAGCGCCCCGCTCCGGCGAGGAGCAGACGCGGCGGGCGTTGCTGCAAAAAAAGTTCCTTCAATGGCGTTAACTCGTGCAGTACTGGTTTTTGGATCGCCGCCGGCAGTTTGCCGAGCAATCCTTCGAGACGCTCAACGATGTGGAGCAACGCGGACCGATTCACCTCCGGCAATGACCGGCGATTTGGTCACGAATGCAAGATGGCAAAAACGTTTTGTCGGCAGTCGCGCTGCGATTATAGAACGCTATGCAAATGAATTTTGAGGCTCTCTCGCGCGCGGCCACGGAAGCGCGCGGCCTGGCAATGGATGCGGTGCAGGCGTCGCAATCAGGTCATCTTGGCCTTCCCCTCGGATGCGCCGAGGTGGGGGCCGTGCTCTACGGTTTTTTGCTCAGACACAATCCGGACCAACCGCGTTGGATCAATCGCGACTATTTTATCCTTTCCGCCGGACATGGCAGCATGTTTTTGTATGCCTGGCTGCATCTGAGCGGTTACGACGTTTCGATCGAGGACATTAAGCGATTTCGTCAGCTGCATTCGAAAACGCCAGGACATCCGGAATTCTTTGAAACGCCCGGAGTGGAGTGCACCACTGGCCCGCTGGGGCAGGGCGTTGGCAACGCGGTTGGTGTGGCAATGGCGGCGAGAATGGCACAGGCACATTTCAACACCACCGAGCATCGGATTTTCGATCAGCATGTTTTTTGTTTGGCGGGTGATGGTTGTCTCCAGGAAGGCGTGTCATCAGAAGCGAGCGCCTTCGCCGCCCACTTCGGGCTCGATAATTTGATTCTTATTTACGATTCCAACGCAATCACGCTCGATGCCATGGCCAAGCAAACTCAGAGCGAAGACACGCGAAAACGTTACGAGGCCTACGGATTCGATACCCAGGAAATTCAGGGTGACGACATGCAGGAATTCCTCGATGCCTGTAACATCGCGAAAGAGCGCAACAACGGGAGACCGCAGTTCATCATCATTCACACCGTCGCAGGGAAAGGGATTCCGGAAATCGAGGGAACGGCGAAAGCCCATGGCGAAGCCGGAGCAAAATTTGTCGATGCCGCGCGGAAAAATCTCGGCCTTCCGGAGGAGCATTACTTCGTTTCAAAAGAGACGCGCGGATATTTCGCCGAACACAAAAAGAAACTGCTCGCCGATTTCGCCCAGTGGGAAAAGACCTGGAAAGGCTGGCGCGAAAAAAATCCGGAGAAAGCGCGCGCCCTGGACAACGCCATCGATAAGAAAGTTCCGCAGGATTTGCTCGAGAAAATCCCAGCATTTCCAACGGACGCAAAACTGGCAACGCGCAAGGCCGGCGGCGAGGTGCTTCAGCCGATCGCGAAAGTGATGCCGAATTTGATCAGTGGCAGCGCCGATCTCTACGGCTCAACCATGAATTACATCAAAGAGAGCGACGATTTCACTCGTGACAATCCGGGCGGCCGCAACATCCGTTTTGGTATTCGTGAGCATGGGATGTGCGCAATCCTGAACGGCGTTTCCTATCATGGAATTTTCCGGGCTTCGGGCGCGACCTTTCTTGTTTTTTCCGATTATGCCCGACCCTCGATTCGGCTGGCGGCGCTGGCGCGATTGCCGAACATTTACATTTTCACGCACGACTCGATCGGCGTAGGAGAAGACGGTCCGACTCATCAACCGGTCGAAACCGTGAGTGCGCTTCGCTTGATCAGACATCTCGACGTCATCCGGCCGGCCGATCCCGAAGAAACAGCGGGCGCATTTGTCGCCGCCTGCGAGCGAATCGATGGCCCGACCTTGCTGTCATTGACCCGGCAAAACGTGCCGATGCTCAATGGGATCGATGTGAAATTACGACGTGAAGGGGTGCGACGCGGTGGTTACGTCGCGAAACAGGAGGGCGCACCGCTGGACTTGATCATTTTGTCGTGTGGAAGCGAATTGCAGCATGCGCTCGCCGCCGCGAAAGAACTGGGTGCGGGCACGCGTGTCGTTTCGATGCCATGTATGGAACGGTTCAATCGCGAATCGGAAGAATATCGCGAAGAAGTTTTGCCGAAAAAATGTCGCAAACGTGTCGCGATCGAGGCAGGTGTGCCGGAGATTTGGTATCAATATGTCGGCCTCGATGGAAAAGTAATCGGGCTGCATCGTTTCGGTCTGAGCGCGCCCGGCGGGGAAGTGATGAAGGAATTTGGAATCGACGCGCAGCATGTGATCGATGCCGCGCGATCACTGTCGTGATTGGCTAAATCGTTACATTGTTAAAACTGCTGATGATTTCCGATTTGACGATTCGGCGGGCACTCCGCGGACTCTTTGGATTCTGGGGAGCAGAGGCTGCCAGCCGGTAGGTCTCGGCAGCTTGCTGAGACCAGCAATCCGGGATCACGGCGATAATTCCAGCAAGAATATTGCCGGCAAGCTGCCGGCAATTGCAGGCTGGCGGCCTGCGCTCCCCGGAACTGGGACTCGAACGCCTCTGCGGGCTTGGCCGCGTCGCGCAGCGCATCAAGCATGTGGTCGATGCCGTGCGATTATTGTCGCGAGGTGTTCAATAAGAGTATTTTCCCGAATCTGAGGACTACCGTGTTACGATTGCACTTCCCTGGAGGCGATAAGCCCGACCTGCCTCGGCGTCATATGACCACGCCTTCAAGAGACACTGCTGTCCTTCAGGGAGACGATTCAGTGGAAGAAGCCGCTTCCATGTGACCGGCAGCGCAGAAGAGTCCCACGCGAATCTTAATCTGCCTTGGCGCGGGCTCTCAATCGAAGCTATAGCGCAAATCACTGGTTCTCCCTCGGCGTTATCATAAGTAATGAGGACGGCGTCAGCGGGGCGTCGTTTGTCCGGCAGGAAGGCTCGTCCGCCAAGTTCAATCGATCCCGATTCCTTCTCATTAAAAACGCCGGTCCCGCTCGGACTTTGAAGTTCGCCGAAGCGGGCGGAGCCACTCGACGCAGGGTCTGCCACGTTGCGGATAAGATTTGATTGGAATAACGGGGGACGCAGATAGCCGATACGATTCAGGGCATTGGCGGCCGTTTTCACTCGGCCATCATAGGGAAATACGTATCTGGCCAGTCCTTCGCTTTCAGGCACGACATTGATAAAGGAAACAAGTGCCCTGCCATAAAGGCGCGCTTGCCGAATCACCGGCCAAACCGGCAGGTCCGCGAGAAAACTTGGACAAGCCGTGAGGATAAAGGGGATAAGCAGGAGAAAGGACGCGGCCTTGGTCATTAGTTGGCCTGGCGTCGAGAATGAACGCGTCCAGTGCGAACGAACCATCGGCGTCAGAGCGAGCAGAGCGATTGGCAACATCACTGCGAACGGCAGGTAGCGAGAAGCTCTTGCCTGCGCAGGTCCAAATCCCAATCGCCCGATCATGGTCAAGACCGCGGCGCTCACTGCTACCATTGCCAGCACCAACCAGGGCAAAGCCTCGCCAACCAAGCTGCAATCATCGCGTTTGCTCCAAAGATAAACTGCGCAAATCAGAAGTAGCAGGACGAGCAACCCGCCCATTCCCAATCCGAGAGAGAGCGGGGGCAGGTTCGTCCCGAAAGTGAAAGGGTTTCCCAGAAAGATCAGGACATACAGGCCGGCCGAAATTGGATGGCTAAGCGGCCGCCACACGGACGGATGATATGCCGGCTTTTCGTAACCGTAGAAATACGCGCACACGTCGAACAAGAAGGTGCACATCCAGATGGCCCACCATTTTTTAGACGATGTTGATCGCGTTTGCGCCAGCATTAGGAGAGGCGTGGCCAGCAACCAGCTGGTGACGCCGCTCGCGATCGAAAACGTGCAGACGGTGCACAGCATAATTGCGAATACGAAATTGAAGGGATGCCGCACGTAAGTTGCAACCCAGATGCACGCTGTGACACAGGCAAGGGGGAGAAGAAATCCAATTTGGAATCCCCAAAGAAAGTTCTCGCGATTAAGTGGACTGAAAAGAAGTACGCTGGACGAAAACAAGAGCCAAAAGCTGCGGAAGGAGTCTTTCCAAGCGCTACGCCGTGTCATTTGCCAGATATTGAAAAGGCAGACCAGGGCGAGGAACCAAATCACAAAAAGCTCAGCCCGGACGTTCCAATGCGTCAGCCGCCCAAGGCCGAAAAAAATCAATCGCGGAAAAAGAATTCGATGTTCATTGTGCTGCGCGAAAAAGTCGGCAAATCCCAGAGTGCCGGCCGCCATTTTCTCGAAAAGCGGGGCAGTGCCGTCCCATTGATCCCAAAATGGGACGTCGACGCCGTCCCTGAGTATAAGCAGACCGATTAAAAGCGGAGGCGTGGCAATCAGCAGCAGCCTGGCTAGCCTCCCGATCGATCTAAGCTGCATCGCTCAACTAATGTGATTCGTTAAATAGTTAAATAGTTAAAACCGGTGGGATTACTTCCGATTTAACAATTTAACGTTTCAACGATTCACCGAATCTAAAACGCTTCCCCCGGTTCCCGCACGTTGCGCGCGCGATCTTCGAAGCGGGTAAATTCTTTCAAAAAGGTGAGGGGAATTTCGCCCACCGGTCCGTTGCGTTGTTTAGCAATGATCAGTTCCGCTTCGCCCTCCTTCTCTGCGCGGGCCTCCTCGTCCTCTTCATAAATTTCAGGACGCACCAACAATCCCACCAGGTCGGCGTCCTGCTCAATCGATCCGGACTCGCGCAGATCGCTCAGCCGCGGTTTCCCTCCGGAACGCGCTTCTGGCTGCCGATTTAATTGCGCGACTACGATCACCGGAATGTTCAGTTCCTTTGCCAACGCCTTTAAGCCCGCGGAAATTTCGGAAATCTCGAGCTGCCGGTTTTCCTTGGCGCGCCGCGTGGCCGATCGCAGAAGCTGCAAATAATCAATCAGGACCAACTCTACGTCCTGCTGTGCTTTCAGGCGACGAGCCTTGGCCCGCAACTCCAGAATTTCAAGCGATGGGCTGTCATCGATAAAAATTTTCGCTTCCGCCAGTTTCGACGCCGCCGCGGTCAGACTGGGAAAATCACGAGCATACGTTGCACAAGCTGCTGGCTACTCATTTCCAGACTAAACACAGCCACAGCCTTTTTTTGATTTACCGCGACATGTTCTGCCACGTTCATGGCAAGGGCGGTCTTGCCCATGCTTGGCCGGCCGGCGATGACAATCATTTCAGCCGCGTGTAAACCGCTGGTGAGCCGATCCAGTTCAATGAAGCCGGTGGATAATCCGGTGATCCCACCGCGCCGCTCCCACAGTTTCTCGATGGATTCGAGAGCACCCATCACTTGCTCTTTCATGGTCAGGAGCTGGCCCTTGAAACGGTCGTCGCCGACCTTAAAAATATTGTGCTCTACTTCATCTAGAAGTGGTCCCACTTCCCCCTGTTCCTCGTAAGCGCGACGCACGCCTTCGGTGCAGGTAATGATGATCTGGCGGAGGACGTATTTGTCGCGAACAATCTCGAGGTAGTAATCGATGTTCGCTGCTGTCGGGACAAAGGTAAACAGGCTCGTCACGAAGGAGGCGCCGCCGATTGTCTCGAGGACATTTTGGTCACGCAACGTTTGGGTGAAGGTGATGAGATCAATCGCCTGGCCCGCGCTCCATTGTTCGACCAGAACGCGAAAGACCGTTTGATGCGCCGGAACATAAAAATATTCCTCTTTGATTTTTTCGACGCATTCCGGGATGACGTCCTGCGGTGCGATCAACATCGAACCGAGCACTCCCTGCTCGGCTTCGACGCTATGAGGCGGCGAGCGGTGAATATCCTGTGCCGAACCTGTTGGCGAGTTCTGAAAAACTCTTCCGCCACTCTGTTGCGCCAAGCCTCGGTCAGCGCCATTTCCCGCTGTCTTACGAGGCTTCTCAGGTTGATTTCCCTGAGAGCTCGGCATTTATTTGCGTCTTCGGAATAATCCTCGCTTCGGAGCAGGCTCGGCCGATTCGGCCGGTTCCGCCGCTTTGGCCGGCTCCTCATTCGCTGATTTTACTTCAAATTTGAAATTTACCGTTACGTCGTGGTGCAACTTGATCGGCACTGCATGTTCACCGGTTGTCTTGATCGGGTGTTCGAGATGAATTTTATGACGGTCAATTTCATCGCCGATTTCATTCTTCAATCGGGTCACAATATCCTGCGCCGTGATCGAACCGAACGCTTTGCCCGTCTCGCCGGTTTCGAGCTTAAAGGTCACCCGCAATTTATTGATCCGGCGGGCGAGTTCCTCCGCTTCATTCAACTCGCGCGCTTCGCGATCGGCTCGTTTCTTTTTTAAATTCTCCAGCTGACGAAGGCTCGCCGGCGTCACCTCATGCGCTTTGCCGCGTGGCAAAAGATAATTTCGAGCATAACCGCGACGCACTTTCACGATGTCCGCCTCTGCCCCAAGACCGGGGACATTGTCAGTCAAAATGATTTCAGTCGAAGGCATGGGGAAATTTTTCCGGGCGCGGGAGCAGGATTATAGAATCGACAGAGTCAGTGTCAATTGATTCAGCAATTTTCTTTTGTTTCCGAGGTGTGATCAGCGGTCGACGTTCAACATGACGTGCCGCGGGCGTCCTCCCGAACCCGAATGCTTTCGGAGTGAGGGACCTCGCAAGAGGACGATGATTGCGCAATCTACTTTGAGTGCTCCATGATCCTGGGTGAGGTCCCTCCCGCCTTCGTCCCGCAGTCGCGGGACTACGGCGAGGCAGGCGCTTGCGCTCGGGATGACGGAGTGTAGATACGAAAGGTCTCTGCGTTTGCGTGGGGCAACGCGCGGTAGTGATTTCCAATAACGCGGAAGCTTTTTGGCAAGCTGCCGAAAGTCCGGGCCGGACGGGCATACGCAGGCTGGCAGCCTGTGCTCCCCAGAAGGTTGCGACGCGGCAGGCGGATCTCTACGTCAGATCATTCCGAGCTTCATCCGGCCCGCATCGCTGATCATGTTCTGGTTCCAGGGGGGATCCCAGACGAGCTGCACGTCGGCTTCGTCCACGCCATCGATTGTCAAAATTTTGCTCTGGGCGTCGTGTGCGATTGCCGGGCCCATTCCGCAGCCCGGCGCGGTCAATGTCATCTTCACATCTACTCGAGTGCCGCCGCCCTCTTTCTTCGTCAGCTTGCAATCGTAAACCAATCCCAGATCGACAATGTTCACCGGAATTTCTGGGTCATAACATTGGCGCAACTGGTTCCAAACATCTTCGTCGGAAATTTCGCCATCTTTCGCTCCATTCGCGGATGTTGCTGCCTGCGCTTCGCTTTTTTCTAATCCGAGCGCGTCGCCATCTTTTTCCGCGACGCGGGACAAACCGTAGTTCGTTGCAATTGTATAACTCCCGCCCAGCGATTGCGTGATCACGCCAGGGGTTCCCGTCGGAATCATGATCTTCGTCCCCGACGGGATTTGAATCACTTCAATGTCGCGACTCGTGCTGAATTCGGTGTTCTCGTGCATGGTATTCCCTCGTAGTTACTACCTTAATTGTGGTCGGCTTCGCCCGCCGGCGCAAATTGTTCAATCAACAATATCGATCTACCTTCACGGTCATCCCGAGCGAAACCGCCAGTCCGGCTCGGACCGAGGGATCCCGTTGCAATGCCTCAAAGATTACGCAACGGGATCCTTCGGCTCCGCTGCCCTTTGCTCAGGATGACCCAGTTGCGATTAAAGCGACTGGGGATTTTCCAGTAGTTCGATCACGCGTTTCAACAATCGCCCGGCACCGCCGCCATCGAGACTGCGATGATCGAAACTAAGCGTAATTTGCGCTTCAGTCGCGGCAACGAAGTCTGATTTCGAGTCATCCCAGCGCGGCATTTTTTTCCCGGCACCCAGACCTAGAATCATGGTCTGATCGGGCAGGGGGATTGGCGTGCCCCATTCCACCCCGAAGCTGCCGAAGTTCGAAACGGCGGCGGTTCCGCCGCTTTGCATTTCCGGAGAAATCCGTCGCTGACGGCCGAGCGCAACCAATTCGTCGTATTTTGTGGTCAAATCTGCCAGCGAGGTTTTGTCCGCGCCGCGAATGATGGGAACGATGATTCCATCTTGCGCTTCAATCGCGAGGCCGATATCAATCGTGCTCGACTGCAGAACGCGGGCGCCGATCAGTTTCGCAGCCGCGGCCGGATTTTCCGCGAGGGCGAGGGCGAGCGCGCGCAACGCATAAAGCGCCGGACCAGGCTTCGGATCGCGTTGTTTACGATCCGTTAGAACAGGATCGAGATTTACCGACGACCCGATCGTCGCCAGCGGCCGCGACCAACTGCGGCGCATCGCATCCGCCACTCCCGCCCGGATGGCCGAGGCGTCGCTTGTGGTCTGCGATTCCATTTGGCGCAAATAATTTTCCAGATCCTTGATCGTGACACGATTGCCGCTGCCTGTCCCTGCGATGCCGGCAAGATCGGCGTTGGTTAATTGTAACTCTGTCATTCGCGCACGGACGCGTGGCGACAAAAACCCTGCCCCTTTGGCGGCAGCTGGAACGGGCAATCCGTCCGTCGGAACTGTTGCTCTGGCGCCGTTGCTTTTGGTTTTTTCGGCCTTCGCGGTCTCTTCGCTCCGTCCGGGAATTTCCTCGGTCATTTCGCGCTGTACTTCGGGCGGCGGTGCTTGTTTCGCGAATCGAGCTGCATCTTTCTCACTCGCCTCGATGAAACCGAGGACAGCGCCGATCGGGTAGGTTTCCTTTACCTGAGCGTCGATTTTCGCGATCTCACCCGCGCACGGTGTCGTCACGCCCATCACCGCCTTGTTGGTCTCAACTTCGATGATTTCCTGGTCGGCCGCGACTTTTTCGCCCGGCTGCACGTTGATCGAGACGATTGTCGCTTCCGCGATCGATTCACCCAGCTGCGGCATGATGATTGGAACTTGTGGCATAAATTTTTCAGGAAAAATCTTCGAACACCATCATCCCGAGCGTAGTCGAGGGATCCCGCCGCGAAAGCTTTAAGGTAACTTCCGCGGGATCCTTCGACCCCGAAAGCATTCGGGGCTCAGGATGACAAGTTGTAAAGCGCATCATGATTTCATTCGCGCAACAGTTGCCGCGCTTTTGCGGCGATCAGTTTGCTGCTCGGTCGGTGCGTCGACCAAAGATTTGGATGATAGGGAATCGGAGTGTCCTTGGCGTTAACCCGCGCTGGCGCGGCATCGAGTAAATGGAAACCTTGGCTGCAGACGCGCGCAACGACTTCCGCGGTCACGCCCCCCCAAGGGAAAGCTTCGCCCACCGCCAAAAGCCGGCCTGTTCTGGCGACGGACGCAAGCACAGTTGCGGTATCGAGTGGCTTCACTGTGCGCAGATCGACCACTTCGATTTCGAATCCCTCCTTTGCAATCTCCTCGGCCGCGCTCAACGATTCGTGCAACATCGCGCTGTAGCTAACGATTGTTAGATCGCGTCCGGGGCGCGCAATTCGCGCTTTGCCAACCTGCATTCCATCGCTCGGCAGACGATCGGCCTTGAGATGGTAGTAAAGGTATTTGTGCTCGCAGTAAACCACCGGATCATTAATCGCGACCGCGTCAATCAGCATGGTATAGGCGTCTTCCACCGTCGCTGGTGTCATCACGATCAATCCCGGGTAATGCGCGTAAAGGGCTTCCATCGATTGCGAATGAAACGGACCGCTTCCTTTAGTTCCCCCTGAGGGCAATCGCACCGTGATTGGAACTGGAACATTGGTCCGCCAGTAATGCGTCCCGGCATTGTTCAGAATCTGGTTCAGCGCGATGCTAGAAAAATCGGCGAACTGCATTTCTACGATCGGTCGCATGCCCTCGAGCGCGGCGCCGATGGCGGTGCCGACCATGGCGTCTTCGCTAATCGGCGTGTTTAAGACGCGGCCAGGAAATTCTTTCGCGAGTCCTTTGGTGGCCTTGAATGCGCCACCAAAGGTTCCGCCAACATCCTGTCCATAGATGAAAACGCGTTTGTCATCGCGCAAAAGTTTCGCCTGCGCTTCGCGGATGGCTTCGAGATAAGTGATGCTCATGAACAAAATGACGAATGACGAATGACGAATGACGAATTAATGGCGGCAGGGTAATAACGGTTGAACGACCCGACGCTTGAACTCCCGATGCTACGGGAACGTTTGTTTCTCATTTCGTGCTTCGTCATTAAGCCTCTTCCGCGCGATCAATCAGATCCCGTTGCGAGATGGCGCACCAATCTTCTTCCTCACCATTAGGCACAGGTTCTTTTTGCGCGGCGCTGAAGGCATTTTCGACTTCCACTGCCGCTTCCTCGCGCCAGCGCTGCAACGCTGCAGCGTCGGCTAATTCGTGCTCCTTGATAAATGCTTCTGCGCGTTGCAGACAATCAATCGCGAATGGTTCCTTGCGAATATCGGCGGTGACATAGCTAAAATCGTCGTGTTCGCCATGACCGGCCAGGCGCAGGATGGACGCGACGACCAGCTGCGGTGGACGACCGGCGCGGGCGCGTTTCACTGCCGTGCCGATTAGGTCGAGACATTGCGCCAGGTCGGTACCATCCACTTCATAACCTTCGAAGCCATAACCCCGGGCGCGATCGACCAGGTTGGCGCAGGCAAACTCGCGATCGTTCGGAGTGGAATAGGCGTAATGGTTATTGGTTGCGACGACTACCAATGGCACGTGCTCGACCGCAGCGATATTCATTCCTTCGTGGGTGGCGCCAGTTTGCATTCCGCCTTCCCCAATTGTCGTTAGCCCGATAAAATTTTTCTCACCCCGGCCGCGCTTCGCCATGAGCGAGCCGACGACCACGGAAACCATCGCACCCAGATGACTGATCATAGCCAGCTGGCCGTCGCGCGGGCTGCCCCGGTGAATGTTGCCGTCGCGGCCTCGCATCGGTCCGGTTCGCGAACCAAGATATGTGCGCGCGACATCGACCAGCGGTTCGCCGAAAGCGGAGCGGCCGGCCTGGTCGCGAATGAGGGGCGCAAAGATGTCGCCTTTCTGCAAAAAGAGTCCGCAGGCGACGCTGACTGCTTCCTGTCCTTTGCCGACGTAAACCCCGCCAGTAATCCGGCCGCCGCGATACATGCTGGCGAGTTTCTCTTCGAACGTTCGCGTCAGCAGCATCCAGCGAAACGCCTCAACATATTTTTCGTGGACCGGCGCTTTCGGTGGGGATTTCTTCTTAGGTCGCGCCGTTTGCAGCATCGGACGATTGTAGCCAACATCAGGGCGGCTGCGCAAAAAATTTTCGTGTTTTCCGCCAATCATCCCGAGATCGCCGCAGGGCCGCCGAGGGACCTCGTCCTTGATGAGCTATCACACAAGTTCGCTTACGCGTTGCCGATATATATATACGTGTGGCGCACCTGGTTCCGGGTAGCGCACGCGTCGCGCGTGCTGGTTTCGGCGTGTGCGGCGAGCGAGCTGGCGCGCGATTCTTCTTCCGCCATCGCAAAATGGCGCTGCGTTGTTTCCTCTACTGACGCGCTGGCACCATTAGCCTCCACCTTTCGAGGCGCAGTCATCTTCATTCCGACCAGCTTGCTCACCCCGCGTTCTTCCATCGTCACCCCGTAAAGAATATCGGCCTTGGCGATGGTGCGCTTGTTATGGGTGATGATAATGAACTGGCTTTGCGAGACGAACCGTTCCAGCACTTTGATAAAGCGGTTGATGTTGGATTCATCGAGTGGGGCATCCATTTCATCGAGGACGCAAAACGGACTCGGGCGCACCATGTAGATCGCGAACAAGAGCGCGACCGCTGTCATCGTGCGTTCGCCGCCACTCAAAAGCGAGATGCTTTGCAACTGTTTGCCGGGCGGCTTGGCGATGATTTCGATTCCGCAATTGAGCGCGTCGTTCTCATCGATTAACTGCAAATCGGCGCGGCCGCCGCCAAAAAGCTCGGCAAACATCTCCCGGAAATTCGTTCGCACCTGGGCAAATGTTTCTGCGAAAAGTTCCTGCGTGGTCGAATTGATCCGGGCAATGACTTCAAGCAGTTCGCGACGCGAGTTCGTCAGATCGGTGTTCTGCGCCTCGAGAAAACGATAACGCTCTTCCAGTTCATCATATTCCTGGACCGCCTCAAGATTGACCGGGCCCATGTTTTCGAGCTGGCGCGCGAGATCGCCGATGAGCTTTTGTTGATCATCTTCTGTAGCCTCGGTCGTCGGCCGCGGCGGTTGTTCTTCCCCTAAACCGCGGTCAACAACCGCAGCTGCAGATTCGAGGCGCTCGGCCCGCTTCAAATGCGCGTGCAGCACTTTTTTTTGCGCTTCCGAGTCTGGCTCGAATTGGCGCAGGTCCAGCCGATAACGTTCCATCACATGCTCGGCCAGATGCTAGATCTGAAGTTGCAGTTGCGTCTGCCGCACAGAATGGGTTCCGCGTTTCTCTTGTAATTCGCTTAAACGGTCACGCACGGCTCGGAGCTCGGTCTCATCGGCGTTGATCGTTTCCAACTGGCTGGCACGTTCCGCCACCATTTTCCAAATATCCGCTTCGCGCTGGGTGGATTCCTCTCTTTGCTGCTCGATCGCATTCCTCGCCGCCTCGTCTTCCGCGGCCTGCGCAACCAATCGCGCTTCGTAATTTTCAATGTCGGCCCGCCGCGTTGCCATCAGTTCCGTCAGCTCATTCTGGCGCGCCAGCATCGGTGCGCGCTGCGCGAGCAAGCTCTGATGTTTTTGCTGGTGCGTTGCGGCGGCAATGCGCAACTCCGCCAGAAGTGCACTCGAATCTTCTTCCTGGCGCGATGCTTCCTCTCGCTGCGCTTCCAGAAGGCCGATCTCGCCGCGATCGCGGGCGATGGTCGCTTCCAAATGCTCTTTTTGCTTTTCGAGTTGTTGAATCTGCGCGTCGGCCGATGCGATCTGACGTTCAAGGGCCGAACGCTCGAATTCGAGCGACTCCAGTTCTCGCTCGGCGGAATGTTGTTCGCGCTCCAGTTCGGAAATTTTCGAGACCGACGCTGATTGTGCGAGCTGCGCCTCCTGATGCACGGCGACTGCCTTTTCCAATGTGACCCTGGCCGTCGCCATCTGCGACTCAAGCGAATGGCGCCGCTGTTCGATGGTCGCTTGCTCGCGTTTCAACTCGCCCAGTTCGATCGCGATCGCATCGATTCGCGCCTTGCGCTCCAGCAACGAATCCGTCCGCACCTTTCCACTCCCGCCGAAGAGGATTCCCTCGTGCGAGATGTATTCGCCGCGCAAAGTGGCGGCTGCGATCTCTGAATTTTTCGCAGTCGCGTTCAATGCTTCCTCCAGATTTTCAAACAAGGCGACGTTATGGAGTAAGCCCTTCACCAAGCCCTCAAGCGGGGCAGGGGCGCGCACCTTGTCAGCTGCCCAGCCGATCGCACTTTGCGGCAATTCTTTAGAAATGGGCCGATCGCGATCTGCGATGCGTTCGAGAACAAGTGCAGCCTGACCCAACTGTTGTTGATTCAAATAGGAAACGATTTCTGCTGCGCGCGTGCAATCGCGCAGGATCAACGCATGCAGATTACGGCCCAACGCAGCTTCGATTGGGGAGACAAATTCATGCGAAACATCGAGCTGAGCCGCGATCGCGCCGGCAAATTCAAACTCTTTACTCTTCAATAATGCTTGCGAGCCTTGTACCAAGCCTTCGCCTTCCTCGTTGAGCTGAGATAAAACTTCGTGACGCGATTCTTTTTCAGCGACGGTCCGATCGATTGTGGCCAATTTTTTCTCGACTTCGACCAGTGCGCTTTGGTTCTGACGCAGGGTTTCCTCGTGCGAACGGACGCGCGCGAAGAGTTGCTCGATCGTTTGCCGTTCCGCTTCGGTTGCGGCGCGCGCCTCTGTCACTTTAGCATGTAATTGCTTGTGACCGGCGCCAGCGGACGCGATTCTGGCGCGCCCGGAGTTCGTCTTTCGACAAATTCATTTGCACGTCGCGAAGCTTCTGATCGCTGGCGCGAAAAACTTCACGACGCTTGCTGGCGTGCTCGGTCAGGTGTTTGAGCTCTTGGTTCTTTTGCTCGAGCAATCGTGTGGTCTCTTCCAACAGCACATTGGCCGATTCGATTTCCGCGTTCTGTTCGCGCAATTTGGTTTCCGCCGATTCGATCTCGCGCTGGCTGCGTTCAATCCATTGCCGCAGCTCCGCGCCATGTTTTTCGTTGAACTCAATCCGGTGACGGTGGGATGCAATTTCGCTTTCGAGTTGCTGCAACTTGGTCCGTCCAGCCGCAATCTTTTCGTCTGCGGCGTCGAGTTCGCGCCGCGCCGCCGCCAGCTTCGCTTCGCCCTCGGTAATATCGCTGCGTGTTGCTTGTTCGACCTGCGACACCCGCGCGATCTCGCCGGTGCATTCATCCAGTTCCCGTTCGAGAGTTTGTAGTCTGCGATGTGAAAAGTGAGTATCGAGCACTTGGAGGTCCGCATGCAGCGCCTGATATCGCCGCGCCTTCCCGGCTTGTCGTTGCAGCGAACCAATCTGGCGCTTCACTTCCTTGATGATGTCGCCGATGCGTAACAAATTTGCTTCGGTCGCCTCCAACTTGCGGAGTGCTTCTTTTTTTTGCGTTTTGTATTTGGTGATTCCGGCCGCTTCTTCAAAAACGCTGCGTCGATCTTCTGGACGCGAACTCAGGATCAGGTCGATTTTGCCTTGCTCCATGATGGAGTAAGCGGCGCGCCCGACGCCGGTGTCGGCGAACAGACTGTGGATGTCCTTCAGGCGGCACCCGGTTTTGTTCAGGAAATATTCGGAATTGCCATCGCGGTAAATGCGCCGTGTCACCCGCACCTCATGCCAATCGAGCCCGAGCTCCTCCGAGCACTCGCTGAAATTCAGCGAAACTTCGGCAAAACCGAGCGGCTTGCGCGACTCGGCGCCGTTGAAAATGACATCAGCCATCTCGCCGCCGCGAAGCGATTTGGCGGATTGTTCGCCCAAAACCCAGCGGACGGCGTCGCAGACGTTGGATTTCCCACAACCGTTGGGGCCGACGATCGCGGTCACGCCTTCGTGAAAATTGAAGATCGTTTTGTCGGCGAAAGACTTAAAGCCGAAGAGCTCGAGCGATTGAAGATGCATTGAAATGGCGGGTGCCTGTTGTGGAGAATATAGGCGACCAGCCCGGGAAACAAGCCGATTCTATACAATTCCGCTGGTGAGGCGGAGGGCCGACCACAACATCTGGGGCTTTTGGGATCGGTCTTCCGAAATGTTGCGCCGGTCAAAACGGTGAACAGAAATTTCTGGCGGTAGTGTGCATGCGAGAACTGTTCTATGCGCACCCGCGGTTTCCTCAACGAAATCGTTCAACAACTCGATCAACCTGCCACCGCCGCGCATTTACATCGGCTGATTGAGGAGAAGTTCGCAGCGAATACTGAGTCTAACTGGTTTTCAGATTTTTCACG
>QHPM01000346.1 GCA_003219095.1 Verrucomicrobiota bacterium | reverse complement strand
TTCACCCTCTTGCCAGACGTTGCCTTCAAGATGTCGCTTTTCGTAGGCAGTGTAACCCGATGGATAGACCAGGATCGTGATTAATTGCGGATAGTAATCCGTCTTACGATGCAGTAGGAGGAGACACGCTTGTCCGGCGATCGTGACTCGAATTTCGTCGTTGAGTTTAAGACCGCCGCAGCCTTCAAACCGTTTCTCAGCCAGGAATATCTGGACATGCCTTAGCAATTCGGTCTGATCTTCGCGCGGTAGGCGTCGGAAAATCGGCATGTTGCGCTCGAGGATGGGCCGCCACGCCGGCGGGATGGCTTGAGCACGCACCCGCTGACGCCGGCGTTCTCTGAGAAAGCCAAAGATCATACCGGGAACTTAGCTCAATTGGCAGAAACAAGTGCCTTTTAACCGAGAGTCGAATGGTCGAATAGGGGTCAGCCGTAGTCCTCACTTTTAGCACTTTTTGGCGTCAACAGCGCGTGTCTCTCCAATAATCGTTAGTAAATGTAAGGAGCGGCGAGCGGGAAGGCGTTGCGGATAAGTTCGAAGATCGGTTGGCCGTCTTCGGCCAGCACAATTTCGACGACGTCGAACCGGACGAGGATGTCGGGATTGTCCAGCAACTGCAGCCAGGCCAGGGCTCCGCGCGAAATCAGTTTGCGCTTGGCAGCGTTGACCGCTTCAACTGGTCGCCCGAAATCTTCGCGAGTGCGCGTTTTTACTTCGACGAAGACAAGAGTGTCGCGGTCACGACAAACGATATCGACCTCGCCGCCATGGCGCGCCCGGAAATTGCGGTGGAGAATTTTGTAACCTCCGCGCCGGAGAAAGGCGCACGCCAGTTTTTCTCCGCGCGCACCGAGCCGCAGATGCTCAGATAATTCCTTCGAGCGCGAGAAACGGTTGCGCCACCGGCTCGAAAGATCGGCGAGAGAACGCCTAAAGCGGATATTCATCGGATGCGACTGGCAATTCAAGCGAACCGGCGGTTGGGTATCAAGCGATCTGTCGTTCCTACCGAAATGGAGGAATCTCTAGTTTTCTTCGTGAGAAATTAGAGAGGTCTCGGGCTCGAACCGGACTGGCATGGTCGCTCGACATGACACTAACTCGAGCGCGAGAAGTGGCTGCGCCACCGGCTCGAAAGATCGGCGGTGGATCGGACAAGCCCCGTGTTCATGAAGTTTGATGAGGTGAAGTTCGGTGCCGTAACCTTTGTGCTGGCCGAAACAATACACGCTGGCGGCGGCGATGGAAAGACTGATGCAATCGCCATCGATGATCGCGGTTTGAGGCAGCGGAAATGGCGACACTCGAAGCCCGTCGATGAGCACATGCTCCGGCGTTCCGCTCAGGCCGTCGAGCGCGAAGCGCATCGCTTTGTGCGTCGCGCGCAAAATATTAATTTGATCGATCTCGATGGAGTCGACCACGCCAACACTCCAAAAAATATCGTCGCGCGACACTAGCTCGTCGTAGATTTCCTGGCGCAGCTCGGGCAACAGTTGTTTCGAGTCCTTCAATTTCCGGTGCCGGAATTTCTCTGGCAAAATCACGGCCGCCGCCACCACCGGACCCGCCAGCGCGCCGCGACCCGCTTCATCAATTCCCGCGATGCGGACGATACCGAGGGCGCGCAGTTTTTTTTCGTAACGAAAACCGCAGCGCCGGTACATCGGCGGCAGATTACCCGATTTTTGGAATCAGGGAAGGTGGGAAGTGTGAATGGTGACTAGTGATCCGATCTCAGAGGTCAGAAGTCAGAGACCAGAGGTCTGGAAAGAGGGTCCGTATGATGGGGATGTTCGCGTGATTCACCAGCTCTCGTGAGGTCCGTCGCCGTCTGTGCGGCTCCGAATGACGACGCGAATGCGATTTGTACACAAGCCACGGGTCGCCCTCAATGAAAATGGAGGGACGGCCGCCGTGCCGTCCCAAAATTGGGGATGAGACAGCGCTCGTCCCTCCAACGCTCATTCAACGAAGCGAAGGTAAAATTGTCGGGAACCGGATCTACCAGTCACCGATCACTATTCACTTTCTCCCCCTGCGTTACTCCCGCACGGCAGTCGCTTCCTTGCCCTTACGGGTCCGCAAGTAGTTCAGTTTGGCGCGGCGGGCGCGGCCTTCTTTTTCCACTTCTACTTTCGCGATCCGCGGCGAATGCAACGGGAACACACGCTCGACTCCCTCGCCGTAGGAAATCCGCCGGACGGTGAAGGTCTCGTTGAGACCGCGTCCTTTTCGGCCAATGACGATGCCGGCAAAAATTTGAATGCGTTCTTTGTCGCCTTCCACCACCCGGGTATGGACGCGGACGGAATCACCCACGCGAAATGCCGGCAATTCAGTTTTGAACTGATCTTTCTCGATGGCGTCGATAATGCGATTCATGGCAACTCCTTTTTGCGGGCGCTCAATCTCCGCGGATGCGGGCTAAACGCAAGTGTCGTCATCCCGAGCAAAACCGCCAGTCCGGCTCGGACCGAGGGATCCCGATGCGGAACGTTTAAGGTAACTTGGCGGGAATCTCTCGACTCACGCTCGGGATGACGACACTTGCACGATTACGATTGCGAACAGGAGAGCGAGTTGAACATTGTGAAGCGCGTTCAGCCAAATATAGTCGCTCCCACCAGCGCCCGTAGCTCAACTGGATAGAGCGTCAGCCTCCGGAGCTGAAGGTTGCGCGTTCGAGCCGCGCCGGGCGCAGTCTGGAGAAGTGTGAATAGTGATCCGTGAATCGTGGATAGAAGGCTGTCTCTATTCACTCAATCACCGGCCACTGTTCACCCCCGAAATTTCCGCTTACGCGAAAATTCCTACGCCAGCGCTTCAATCCGACCGACTAAATCTTTCTTGCTCGTCATGCCAGTCACCTGATCTCGGACCTGCCCGTTCTTGAAGATCAGGAGCGTGGGAATCGCGCGAATGTTGAATTTGAAGGAGAGATTCTGATTTTCGTCGATATTCACCTTCCCCACTTTGACGGCGTCGCCCTTTTCGCGCGCAATCTCATCGATGAGCGGCGCGATTAGCTTGCAAGGGCCGCACCATTCCGCCCAGAAATCAACCAGGACGGGCTTGTCGCTGTTGTTTACTTCGCGATCAAAGTTCGATTCGGTAAGGGTGATGGCAATTTCCATCACGAAATATAATTCCAAATCTCAATGATCAAAATGGCGGCTGACACCACGACCAATCCCCAGCAAAGCGGCATTGGAATAGCGTTGATCGCCGGCTGTGGTGCTGCGGGGGCGATTCTCACCGGCGCTGTTGGCGGCGTGACGGGGGCGGCCGTCGCAGTAATGAGCGGCTGAGTTTTCGACATCCTCGTCGAAGCTGGTTTCGGCGGGTCAGGCAGGATGCTGATGCGTGCTGTTTCCTTCGCCAGCGGAGTTGTAGGCCTGGGCGCCGGCGCTGATGCTGCTGCGGTTGTTCCAATCGGCCGAGGCAAAGGTGTTTTAGTCATTGGCGGCGGAGGCGGTCGCATCGTCGGTGGCGGTGGTGGTACCGCGCGCGGTAAAGTCACGTCCGCCACCGGTGGTCTGGGAACCGG
>QHPM01000343.1 GCA_003219095.1 Verrucomicrobiota bacterium | reverse complement strand
TTCCGAATACTTCGCCTGGTTTCGCTGCCCATCCGCCAGCAACAGATATGCGGAGGCACCAGCAGCGGTATCGCCATAGCGATTAATCACGTCCTCGTACGCCGCCGGCGTTTTGGCTGCGACAAATAACGTCGCTGCGGTGGCTTCGCGCCGATCCCGGTAGAGTCGATAACCTGCAATGGCAAAGATGGCGACAATCCCAAGGATAAGCAGAATCGCGATTTCTCTGCGGTATTTGAACCAGAAAACCTGCGCTTCCAGCGCGGGGTCGGTCCTGAGTTCTTTGGCGACTGGCATGCGATTATGGCGGGCGAGTTTATGCCACGCACCCACGCGGCGCGCAAGGTCGCTACTTCAACTCGTTACGCAATCGCATCAAGATTGGAACTGTCGTGAGCACGCCCACGGCGAGGAGGGCCAGTCCGGCACTGCGGCGCTCCTCTTTCTCTAAAGCGTTGCTTAAGAGGAGACCGATACCAACGCCAAGCGCGCCGCGCGTCATCGCGATCAACCCAATCTCCGGTAACGCCAAAGTGATGCGTTTCGCACTAATGTTCATGTATCTGCTCCACACTTTTAATTCGCATCCGATGTCCGCCGCGGTTCGCTGCGCGACCCGAGGGGCGCGACGTGTTATTTTTGGGGAGCGATCGGCACATATTGAAAACGGATGGCAATCGAATGACCCGATCTGATCCCCAAACCAGATACCGACGGCTGCAACCGCTCCAAATTCGCCGGGCGAGGAGGGAAGACCGCGAGGCCATCTGGCAAATTTTTCACGCCGTCGTTTCTGGAGGCGATACCTACGTCTTTGAGCCGAACATTTCACGCAGAAAAGCGCTGGCTTACTGGCTCAGTCCGAAAACGCGCTGTTACGCCGCTCTATCCGATCAAGAAATAGTTGGCAGTTACATTTTGAAAGCCAACCAACCGGGGCTTGGATCGCATATCGCGAACGCCGGGTTCATGGTTTCGCCATCTGCCCGAGGTCGCGGAATCGGGCGAGCGATGGCTGAGCATTGTCTGCACGAAGCTCGGCGTCTCGGGTTTCGGGCGATGCAATTCAACTTCGTCGTCGCGACCAACAAAAGCGCGCTGCGTCTTTGGAAAGATCTCGGATTTAGAATCGTCGGCACCCTGCCAGCCGCTTTCCGACATAGCCGACGCGGCTTTGTCGATGTTTATTTAATGTATCGCCCGCTTAGGCCTGCCGTATAATTCTAGTTAGATTCCTTCCGCAAAAGGTCGAATTAACCCGATTAATTCCCGCGTCGGCTCTTCGACTTGCTTTGGCCGCGGAAACTGTGGGCTGTCGAGGCGGCGCTTCCACCGCCACGACTCAGATTCGTTGCGCTAGGCTTCTTCCCAGAACTGCGATGCTGACCCGCTCGCGTGCCAGGAAACACTCCCGACCTCGCCGGCCCCCTTTTCTTCCGCCTTTGCGAGAACTCGCTTTGCTCTCTTTCTTACCGCGACCGCTTCCGCTTTTCTTGCCGCCGCCGCTCTCCTTGTTCACCGTCGCCCAGGCGCGCCGCTCTGCTTCCTTTCCCGTAGTCCCGCGCTTCTTATAGCCTTCTTCGATGTGTTCAGCTTTTCGTTTTTGTTTGCTGCTATATTTAGATTTACTCCCTCGTGCCATAATTCCTCCGTCTCCTGAGCATTTCGGCGCGCACCGGCCTTATGGACTTATCGGGGTGTGCTGAGATACACGCAGCAAACGCGAGTCACGCGAAGTTTTCTCGGAATGGACGCGTTCTATAATTTTGTCGGACCACTTCTCGGACTGGGAGCGGAGCCGAAAGATCTGACCTTTATCCAGATCTCGCTCCGCGGAATCATCGTTTTCCTCGCGACTCTGATGATGATCCGGCTCGGACATAAACGCTCACTCGCACGTAAAACTGCATTTGACGCCGTTCTCATCGTCATTCTCGCGTCCGTGTTGTCGCGCGCGATCAATGGCAGCGCAGCCTTTTTCGCTACTCTAGGTGGCAGTGTGGTGATCGTGCTGGTCCATCGGCTCTTCGCCTTCATCGCTTATCATTCGCACACCTTCGGTTGTCTCCTGAAAGGCCGGCCGGACGTAATTGTCGAAAACGGCAATCCGATTTGGCCGGCAATGCGACGCAACCACATTTCCGAACATGATCTCGAGGAAGATTTGCGGCTCGATGCAGAAATGGAGGATACTTCAAAAGTCAAGGTCGCACGCGTCGAGCGCAGTGGTGACATCAGTTTCATTAAGAAAGAATAGGACTGCATTTCGAGTCTAGCTCGCCGCGCCATTCCGGAAATCTTAGAGCGTGTGTCAGCTCCGAAAGCCTTCGGAGTTCACAAAAACTCCCTACAATTTGGCATTTTCGCAATTAAGATTCGACGGTGACACCGCACGACAAGCTTTTCATCCCGGGTCCGGTCGAAGTTTCAGAAAAAACACTGACAGCATTTTCCCGGCCGATGATCGGGCACCGCGGCGAAGCCTTCAAAAATCTCTACCGCGAAATTCATCCGCGTTTGCAGGAACTGTTCGGAACAAGGCAGCCCGTCTTTCTTTCCACCTCATCGGCCTGGGGCGTGATGGAAGCGGCCATCCGCAACGTCGTCCGCGAGCGCGTCCTCTGCTGCATGTGCGGCGCCTTTTCCGACAAATGGCTCGACGTCGCGCGCCGCTGCGGAAAGGAAGCGGAGGCGCTCCAGGTCGAATGGGGCAAACACATCGATCAAAAGGCTATCGACCGCAAATTGGCGAGCGGGAAGTTCGATGCCGTCACCCTCATTCATAACGAGACCTCAACAGGGGTGATGAACCCATTGCCGGACATTTGCTGTACTCTCGCGAAATATCCAGACGCCGCGCTCATTCTCGATACCGTCTCATCCTTTTCCGCTATCCCAATCGCGATGGACGCGCTCGGCATCGACATCATGCTCACCGGCGCGCAAAAAGCGCTCGCCCTTCCACCAGGATTTTCTCTTTTTAGCGTTTCCGAAAAAGCATTTGTTCGCGCCGAAAAACAAAAAGATCGCGGCTATTACTTCGATTTTCTCGAATTCAAAAAGCAGCAAGACGAATTCATGACTCCGAGCACGCCCAGCATCGGGCACATTTTCGCACTCCAATCAAAGCTTGAAGATATTTTTAACGAAACTTTGCCGACGCGTTTTGCTCGCCACGTTCGGACCAATTCGCTCGTCCATGGCTGGGTGCGCACGCGAGGTTTCGAATTTTTCGCCGAAGAAAATTTTCGCTCCATCAGTCTCACCTGCGTCAAAAATAATCGCGGTATCGACGTGGCGAAACTCGTGCGCGATTTGCGCGAAAAACATCATCTCGTCATCGACGGCGGCTACGGCAAAATCAAAGGCCAAACCTTCCGCCTGTCCAACATGGGCGACGAGAGCGAGGAAACCGTTTCCCATCTCCTCGCCTGCCTCGATGCTTGCCTGGGATAGCCCACTCAATCATCAGGCGCGCGGAGCGGCAACTTGTGATTGCAAAGCGCGCTCAGCAGCTTTTTTCTCATCCGCCAGCGGCCGGAAAATCATCCAGAC
>QHPM01000342.1 GCA_003219095.1 Verrucomicrobiota bacterium | reverse complement strand
CCCCACGGCAGCGGCAAAAAAGTGCGGGTGCTTGTCTTCGCCGAAGGCAAAGCAGCGGACGATGCAAAAGGGGCGGGAGCGGAGTTTGTCGGATTCAAGGACTTGATTCAAAAAGTGCAGGAAGGTTTTCAGGATTTTGATGTGACTGTGGCGACTCCGGCGGCGATGGCGGAAGTGCGCAAGCTCGGAAAAGTGTTGGGTCCGCGCGGACTGATGCCGAATCCGAAGACTGGAACTGTGACTGAGGATACCGCCAAAGCGGTGCAGGAAGTGAAGGCCGGTCGGATTGAATTCAAGCTCGATAAAAATGGCAACGTCGCGGTGCCAGTGGGAAAATTTCCGTTTGCCGAGACCGCGCTGGTTGAAAATGGAAACGCCGTGATTGAAGCGGTGGTGCGGGCGCGTCCGGCGACAGCAAAAGGACGTTATCTTGAAGCAATGACGTTAAGTGCAACGATGTCCCCCGGCGTGCATATTGATCCATCACCCTATTTGAGCGTGTAATCAGATGAAGAAACATCGAACACCGAACGAATATGGAGCGAGGAGCCCATCCGCCATTGGCGCCTTCGACGCTTCAATGCTTAACGCTTCAACGATTTAACGAGCCCAATGAGACCCGAAAAAGCCAGCATCGTTTCCGATCTTGCCGAGAAACTGAACCGGTCGCCGTTTGTGCTGGTGACCGATTACCAGCGGATGAAGGTCGATCATTTTGGCGATCTGCGGAACCGTCTCGCACACGCCGGCGCGGAGGTGCGAGTGGTGAAAAACAGTTTTTTGAAACGGGCGATGAGCGAATCTGGATTGCCCGATGTTGCTGATAAACTCAGCGGTCAGACCGCGATTGTCGTGGGCGAGAAGGATGTCGCGCCGGTGGCGAAGATTTTGAAAACGTTCGCGGCGGAATTCAAAATCGCGGCGATGAAGATCGGAGTGGTCGACAAATCGGTTTTGTCAGCGAAAGAAATTGAGGCGTTGGCGGATTTACCGTCCCGCGAAGTTTTGCTGGCGCAATTGCTGGGCTTACTGCTGTCGCCGGCTACGAAGCTGGTGCGGTTATTGAACGAGCCGGCCGCGTCGTTGGCGAGATTATTGAACGCGAAAGCGCAAAAGGAAGGTGGGAACGCTGCTCCGACGGCTTAAAAGATTTGAATCTGGAATCCAAGAAACCAAGAGGAAGAGGAAGTAAGAGTCGGTAGCTCGGATTTCTCTGGCTTCCTAATACAAGAATTTCGTGGCGCGTGATGCGAGGCGATTAACAAAAGAAACAAACGTCCGGCCTGAAAGCTTTCAGGCTGAAATTCGCGGAGGCTTCCGTGAGCGGCGAACTGAGGAAAATAAAATGGCAGATACAGACAAAATCGTAGAGCAACTGAGCGGCCTGAGCGTGCTCGAGATTGCTGGACTGGTGAAACAGCTGGAAGAGAAATGGGGCGTGAGCGCAGCGGCTCCGGTAGCGGTGGCGGCAGCCCCGGCAGGCGGTGGCGGCGGTGGCGTTGCAGCTCCGGCAGCGGAAGAGAAAACGACTTTCGAGGTGATCTTGAAAGAAATGGGCGCGAATAAGATCGGCGTGATCAAGGAAGTGCGCAGCGCGGTGCCGGGTCTTGGCCTGGCCGAAGCGAAGGCCCTTGTCGAAGGCGCGCCGAAGACGATCAAGGAAGGCGTGACCAAGGTCGAAGCCGAAGAGATCAAGAAGAAGGTCGAAGCGGCTGGAGCGAAGGTCGAGATTAAGTAATCGCGCTTACTTCACACTTCGTAGAAGGCGAACAGCGCGGCAGCGAGGTTCCGGAGAAGCCGGCCACGCGTGCGTTCTGTCTCGGTCCGCGACGTGACGGTAGGAGGCTGTTTCGTCTGACGGTGCGGGCTTGTCTTTCGCGCGACTTTTTGGTTGAGTATCAACGTTGCCCGGGAATAGTGAGGTCACTTCGCTGACCGGGATAGCTGATCACGGTCCGGCGGCGTTTAGGACAACGCATTGGAGCGTGGTGCTGGACGCGCAGGGCGAATCACCCGAGGCGCAGGAGGCGCTTGAAAAGCTGTGCCGCGTTTATTGGCGGCCCATTTATGGCTTTGTGCGGCGCGAGGGAGTTAGACCGGAAGAGGCGAAAGATCTCACCCAAGGCTTTTTTGCGCTGATTTTATTTGGCTTCGCTCAAGCATTTCATGGCGAACGAGCGCCGTGATGCCGCGACGATTAAACGTGGCGGCGGCCGAACGCTGATTCCGCTCGACGAGGTCGAGTCCTACGATTCCAGCGAGTTCGATCGCAGCGAGATGCTGAGCGCCGATCTGCTTTATGATCGCCGCTGGGCGTTCACCGTGCTTGACCGAGTATTGGCACGCTTGCGCGAGGAATCTCAGAGATCAGCTAACGCGGCGCTGCTCGAGCGGTTGAACACATTGCTATCTGACGAACCGGAGCGACCGTCGCAAGCCGAGATTGGGCGCGAGTTTGGCATGACCGAGAACGCAGTTAAACAAGCCTTCCATCGACTGCGACAGCGTTACCGACAGCTCTTGCGCGAGGAAGTCGCGCAGACGGTCGCAACGCCCGCCGAGATTGAAGATGAGCTGCGTCACCTCATCACCGCATTGCGCTCGTAACCTGCTGGGAATTTTCGTGCATTATTTAAGGGGAGAGAATGGTTGCG
>QHPM01000312.1 GCA_003219095.1 Verrucomicrobiota bacterium | reverse complement strand
TTCGCGGACATTCTTCCATAACTCTTTTCCCTCGGTCCGTCGTTTCACGGAATATGTTCACATGAACATTCATGCTTGTCGATCCCATTCTTCATCACTCCACCACTCATTATTCCATCATTCCGAGCGCTTGCTCGGTTGCTCATCGGCGTCGCAGTGGCAAAATCCCCTGCCGCCGCAATACCTCGGAGGGGTGGTCGAGTGGTTGATGGCTCCGGTCTTGAAAACCGGCAGGGCGCAAGCCCTCGTGGGTTCGAATCCCACCCCCTCCGCGTTTTCGCAAGGTGATCCCTTATCAATGCGCGAAAGGTCGATAAGAGTACGATGTAGGGCGACGATTCCTGGTTGTCCGAACTCCCCACCCCGGCAGGCAGGAACGCTCCCCTACAGCAAAACGATGTTTCAATTGCGGAGTGCGGAATGCGGACTGCGGATCGTGCCAAGCCAATGCGCCGCAATCACTGCGCAAATTACCCCCAGGATCGCGGCGAACGTGACGTCGGATAAGTAATGGGCACTGACGATCATACGAGAAAGCGCGATCAGGATTGGAATCGGTAACAGCGGCGCGCCTATTTTCTTCCGCGCAAGAAACAACGCGACAAAAAAGCTAGTCGACGCCGCGGTGTGACCGGATGGGAAGGCATGATATTTGGAACTGAATTGCGGGCCGTTCCACTGCGCTTCGGTTTTGACGGAGGGACGCGCCCGGCCGGTTGCAATTTTAATGGCGCGGCCCGTTACCCCAGCGAGGGCAAGCGCGACGATCATGGCGATGAAAATTCGCATCCAAACTTTGCTTCGCGCGGCGAAAGCAATGGCGATTCCAATCGTGCCGGCAATGATGTGTTCCGGCCAATCCCCCATCCTGCTCACGATTCGCATTACTCGTTTTAATTCGGGCGAGGAATGTGCGTTGATCCAATTCGCCGTCGTTTGATCGAGAAGAAAGGCCACAACCAACGCGATTACTGCCATTACGATTAGTGCGATCCAAATTTTTCGCGATCGCGCGCGTATGATTTCAGCTTCGGTTTTCACTCGAACGGCTGCTACTTTCCGGTTCAATCGTGCGACCGGCAATGCGCAATTACATCGTGCTGTTTGCAGGGTGCCTGCTTTTTCACCTGGTGGGCACCTGGAGTTTGCCGCTAATCGACCGCGACGAGCCACGTTTCGCCGAAGCAGCGCGCGAAATGCGCGAGCGCCCCGATTTCGTCGTTCCCTATTTCAACAACCAATTTCGATTCGATAAACCGCCGCTGACCTATTGGTTTCAAGTCGCGAGTTATCGCATCTTTGGCGAAAATGATTTTGCCGCACGTTTTCCGAGTGCAATCGCGGCGGCCTTTGTTGCGCTGGTCTTGTTCGGATGGGGAAAACGGGTGCGGGATGAGAAGGTCGGCTGGTGGGCGGCAATAATTTTCACTCTTTCGCTGCAAACCTTCATCCACGGAAAAGCGGCGGTGGCGGATATGTGGCTGGTGCTGTTCGTGACGCTGGCGCATTGCGCGGGATACGAATTGATTTTCGGGAAGCAAGCGCGCAACGCTCAACGTCCAACATCCAACATCCAACGGAGATGGTGGTGGATGTTTTATATTTCGCTGGCGCTTGCATTTCTCGCCAAAGGTCCCATCGGCTGGACGCCGTTGCTGACACTGGCAGTATTAAAAATCAGGAAACGCGAACTACACCTGAATTCGCGATTTCATTTTGTCGCCGGCGTTGTTTTCATGCTTGCGCTGGTCTGTGCTTGGGGAATTCCGGCGCTCATTCGCACCAATGGCGAATTTTTCCGGATCGGAATTGGAAAACATGTGGTCGAACGCTCGATCGCAACGATGGAGGGGCATGGCGCATCATCGATCTGGATGTATTTGGCGTTGCTCCCATTTTATTTTGTCACTGTCTTTGCCAGTTTCTTTCCGTGGTCGATTAAACTCTCGGCCCTTTGGAAAAATCTGCGGGCGCATCGAGACAGCACTGACCAATTCTTGTTAGCCGGCGCGCTTATCATCTTTGGCGTTTTCACGCTGGTTCAGACCAAACTTCCGCATTACACCTTGCCGGCCTTTCCGTTGCTAGCGCTGTTGGTCGCACGACGTTTCGATTCCTTGAGACTTTCGGGGGCGCTGCCCATCGCAATGACTGCGGTTTATCTCGCTATCGCGCTTTTCCTCAGCCCCTTTCTCGCAAGATTTTTCCCAAGTTACAATCTTGCTCGTGACAGCCGGCCTGATCTGAAACCTGAAATGGAATTTGGTGCGGTCGATTTCACCGAACCGAGCCTGGTTTGGTACTTTCGCGATCGCACCCGCAGATTCATGACTCCGTTGAAACGCAAAGAAGCCGGCGAATTCATGACTCGCAGCGGCGGGCGTTTTGTCGTACTACCAACGACAGCGGTGGCAGAGATTTTTCCGAATGTCGACGCATCCTGGCGTAGCTATCGCGCAAGTGGATTCAACATCCCGAAAGGCCGGCGCGTTGATCTGACGATGTTGCTCAAGCCCGAATGAGTTGGCCGAATTGTTAAATGGGGGAACCGTTTTAACGTTTCACCCTTCCACTCTTTAACCGCTCCGCATGATCACGTTTCTCCATGGCCGCCTGGTGCACGCGCTGCCGACGCAGGCGACGATCGATGTTGGTGGTGTTGGCTACGAGGTTTTTATTCCGCTTTCGAGTTACGACAAACTTCCGGCAGTCGGGCAGCCGATTGAAATTCTCACGCATCTGCACGTGCGCGAGGACGCGCAGATTCTCTACGGATTCATGAGCGCGCCGGAGCGAGATCTTTTTCGTTTGCTGGTCAACCACGTCAGCGGGATTGGGCCAAAACTGGCGCTGGCGGTGTTGAGCGGGATGAGCGTGAACAATTTCAAAGCCGCGGTAGTGAACAACGATGTCGTGTCACTTTCGAAGATCAGCGGTGTGGGAAAGAAAACAGCGGAGCGAATGGTGCTGGAGCTGAAAGACAGGGTCGGCGTGGCGGCGGCGTGGGAAGCGGCGAGCGCGGCGCATGCCCCGACGCCAGAGCAGGAACAGGCGAACGAAGCGGTGCTGGCGTTGATTGCGCTTGGTTACAAGCAGGTCGATGCCCACAAGCTGGTGCGCGATTTGCAGGAACGCGAAGGCGCGGGAAAATCGGCAGAGGAACTGGTGAAAATGGCGCTGAAGAAATTTGCGACAGGAAGGTGATTATTCATGGTCACCGACCGAGGTCGAAGGATCCCGTTGAAGTGACCGTAGAGCTAGCGCGGCGGGATCCCTCGATTTCGCTCGGGATGACCGTGCTTACGCAATTTGTCATTCCCACTCAGCGCGTCGAACGTTGCATCCGCCGATGATTTCAACGATTGAAAATAAGCTAGATGCCATCCGCGGCGCGTTACCAAGCGAAGGGCTTTTCGCGGATAAGGATTGGCTGATTTCGCCGGACGCGTTTCCGATTTCACAGAAATTTGCCAGCGACCTGGAGCAACTCGGGCATCGTCTCTTCGTTTTTCAGCGCGCCTGTAATCAGCTTTATCAACTGAGCTTTCGCGGAATGCAGCCGGGATGGATCGCGAAATATCTCGATGCCGGGAAACCGACCACGCTGGTCGAAATGTCGCGGCAGAAAATTTTTCGCGACGAATTGCCGCGCGTTATTCGGCCCGACCTCATTCTGACGGAGAAGAGTTACACCATTGCGGAGATTGATTCCGTGCCTGGTGGAATCGGATTGACCGCTTGGTTAAATCGTACCTACTCGGCGCTCGGCCAGGATGTAATCGGCGGTGAAAACGGAATGCTTGATGGTTTTCAGAAGGTGCTGCCGAATGGTGGCGACATTCTGATTTCGAAGGAATCGGCAACCTACCGGCCGGAGATGGAATGGATCGCTGAGCAATTGAACCAACACCGGACACCAAACGTCGAACATCGAACATCGAACTGGAGGGTTGTCGCCGCGGAGAACTATCAGCCACAACCAGGTCGTGATGTTTACCGATTCTTCGAGTTATTCGACCTCCCGAATATTCCAAACATCGAGACGCTGCTGAAATTGGCCGGGGAAGGGAAAGTGCGGGTGACGCCGCCGATCAAACCGTTTCTGGAAGAGAAAATGTGGTTCGCGCTTTTCTGGCTCAAGCCGTTACGCGAATTCTGGCGACGCGAGTTGGGCGATAAATATTTTCTGAAATTGCGAGAGGTCATCCCGTACACGTGGTTGCTGGATCCGACGCCGTTGCCGCAGCACGCGGTTAGTCCGCGGCTGGAGATTCACGATTGGCGCGAGGCAGCGAAGTTCAGCCAGAAAGAGCGCGACTTGCTTCTGAAAGTGAGTGGATTTTCGCCGCTGAGCTGGGGCAGTCGTGGTGTCGCCCTCGGCGCGGATTTACCGCACAGCGAGTGGGAGAGACGAATCGACCACGCGCTGAAGAATTTTGCGATCCAGCCAACGATTTTGCAGCAATTCCACAAAGGCAGTTTGTTCGAACATCGTTATTACGAAAACGACAACGCTGAAATGCGGACCATGAAAGGTCGAGTGCGTTTGTGCCCCTATTATTTCGTCGAGGGTGCCCGGGTAAAATTGCGCGGCGCGCTAACGACAATTGTGCCGGCGGACAAAAAGTTAATCCACGGAATGCGGGAAGGTATAATGGTACCGACCAGTATTGATACTGCTAACGGGCCGCGATCGTAAGTTCGCGCCGGTGCATTGCGCCGCCAGGCGTTAAAGTGCTTTGGTAGAGGTGGAATTCCTCTACGTGCATCATGCCGGCGTCGTAATCGCGATGTTTTTTGAGGAATGATTGCATCAGCGCGGACGAGATTCCTCGGCCACGTGCGATGGTGAAATGGGGGGTCCAGGCCCGCTCATCGATCGGCAAATTGCAAGCGAGAGCGGCTTCGTTTACCCGCTTATGCAATTGAAAGAGATGCGGATGGGCGTGGCCCACCCCGATCCACAGGATGTGCGGCATGCGATTTTTTGAAAACGTGCCCAAGCCCATGACGGGGAGAAAGAATGCGCCAAACGAGATGGCCGCGAGTTTTTCCTTGAGCAAATTGGCGGTCGCCGGATCTACCGCAGGGAAAAAAGCGAGAGTGAGATGGATCTGCGATGAGGCGGAAAAAATCAGGCCGCGATAATGCGGATCGATCGCGACCAGAGATTCTGCGATGTTGTCCGGCAAATCGATGGCGACGAAGAGACGCTGATTGGCCACGAAATTAAATTGTCATGCCGAGCAAAAGCCGAGGGATCCCGAGGAAGTTACCTTAAAGGTCGCGCCACGGGATCCCTCGGCTTTGGCTCGGGATGACAACTGGCCGTTACCCATGTTTGCGATTGAAGCGCGCGACTTCGCGGGCAGTTTCGCGATCGATCGCTCGCTTTTTCAAGTCCGCACGTTTATCGCGCGCCGCTTTTCCTTGAGCAACGGCGATCTCCGCTTTCAGTTTGCCGTTTTTCCAATGGAGATTGAGAAGGACGAGGGCGCGTCCGCCGACCTGGGTTTCACCATAAAGCTTATCGATTTCGGCGCGATGGAGCAAAAGTTTGCGCACTCGTTTGGCGGAGGGGACCTCGTGACTGGCGCGTTCGTAGGGCTGGATGTCCGCATTATAGAGGAAGGCTTCACCGTTCTCGATGCGAGCGAAGGCATCGTTAATGTTGGCCTTTCCCGCCCGGATCGATTTGACCTCGCTGCCCTTGAGCTCGAGCCCGGCTTCGTAACGCTCGAGGATATGAAAGTCTCGCAGCGCTTTGCGGTTGAGAATCGTCTCGGCAGTCATTAACCGAGCGATGTTAGCGAAAATCAGGCGCCGTCCGTGGACGCGCTCTGCTCTTCAAAAGTGAGTTTGCCGGCAATGATTTCCTTAAGAGCAATGTCGGTGAGCGAGGCCCGCGGGCCGGTCTCGACCATTGGCCGATGCCCAAGACCAAGCTGGCGCACGCGTTTTGATATAACGTTAATAAGCAATTGCGGGTTGGGAATGATCTGGCTGGCTTCCTGCAAGAGTTGAGTCGTCATAATGCGCAAGGTGTGGACGGCGCGAGTAGGCTCCGCCGGGAATTGGAGAATCGTCGGCGAGCAGGACGAAATGGGACCAGAGAAAAGACGAGAGCCAAGCATCGCGACGAACAAGAAATGGTCAATGTGGAAAGTTCGCGCGCCGTTGTCAAACGATTTCTGGGGGCGCGCGCAAACAAGCCGCGCGCTTTAGCGGGTGTCCTCGACGTAACTGGCGATACGAAAGTCGAGGAGCTCCCCCTCAGAATTGAGGGCGCGATCATAATGCCAGCTTATGTTTCCATTATTCTCGTGCACATCCGCACTCGGCGCGTAGAACGTCGCCGCCAGCGTGCTGGGGGTGCCGGAATCGAGCGTAATGGATTGCGCCCTGGTAGGGATATTAGTAACCGGGTCGCGCGGCGGACTGATGCCGTAGAACTGCATGTTCCCGGCTGACGGGTTCGTGGAGGTCGGGCTATTATTCGTAAGATTGTTGTTCTTTGTATTGATATCATAATCGAAATATATCTTAAGGTGCACCCCCGAATTCACTGTGATTGATCCGGTTATGTCACCACCATTGACGCGGATGGCCACGTAGGTGTCCGCACCGCCAGCAGAGTTTACGGTTAATTTACCGCTAAGCGACGATACAACATAATAAGTCGGAGTGCTGGCGGTTCCGGCAACTAACGGCGTAAGCGATTGACTATTGCTTGTCACGTCGCTCGGGAGCTGGAATGGTAATGAAGGTACTAAGGGCAATGACGGAGGTACGTACACCCAACCCAATGTGCTCGGCATTTTGTAATCATTCAGGATGAAAGGAACATTGTTATCTATGCTTCCCGTAATTTGCGACGAGCCAACGATCGTTCCGCCGTTCGTCGCCACATCCCCGTAAAGCATGCCTTTGACGGTTGCCGTCGCGCTGCCGATTTCGAGGGATCCATGGCGTGAATCGCGATAACGTGGGTTAGTCGGGTCATTCGCGACGAAGACATAGGGACCCACGCGCGAGTCGTAGCTGTCGAGTTGGGCGGCGGAGCCAAGGCCGTAGAAGGTGCCAGACGCTTTTATCGCCGCGTCGAAGAAAGGTGTCACCGGGGTGACGATCTGCTCGATCCGCCGCGAGATCCGCGGGGTTCCTCCGATTGCTGCGGGATCATTCCTCGTGCTGAGTGGATCGTCCCAGCTACTACCATACGTGGTCACGAAATGGTCATATTGAAAATCGATTTTGCGCAAAACACTATCGCCGTTGCCTCGGGCGGTGATATCCTGCATTGCTGTCGAACCCTTCGCAGCAAAGTGGCTACGACCATCATTGATAAGCGTGTCATCCATTCCGGTTCTCTTAAGACCTGGAAGTGGCGTCGTACCTTTGCTTCGAACACGATACCAGCTGTTTTCGTTTGGATCCGGATTTGCCCCAAGATGGAAAACTCCTGAGCTGTCGAAATAGCACGTTTCCACTATCGTCCGAGCCACGAGGTTATCCGTTCCGAAAGTCGTTACTGGACTGACGTGAGTTGTTCCGGAATTGGTCCAGCCGGACCACTGACTCGCACGGACTGCTGAGTCAG
>QHPM01000173.1 GCA_003219095.1 Verrucomicrobiota bacterium | reverse complement strand
CGAGAACAACACCGGAAACGGGCTTGTCGAAGTCTACGAACTGAATTAGCGACCTGCCAAGTACGGCTGGCGACGCGGCATGCATTTGTTAAAAAATCGGGGTTCGTCCGCCAACAGGTTTGCCGGCTCGTACCTTGCTATGATCGTTTCTCGAGTTGCTAACGGGTGAAATTGACGGGTATAATTGCCCATGACAAACTAACGGAAGTAGCTAGTTTTCCGCTCGCAAATGCCGGCATAGCTCAGTTGGTAGAGCAGCTGATTTGTAATCAGCAGGTCGTCGGTTCGAATCCGTCTGCCGGCTTTTTCCTCTTAATGTTGCAAGGAAACAAAATCGTCGTGGTGATGCCGGCCTACAATGCGGCCCGGACCCTGCGCCAGACCTATGATGAAGTGATCGGGCACGACATCGTGGATGAAATCATCCTGGTCGATGACGCCAGCCATGACGAGACCGCCGCCATTGCCCGGACGCTCGATCGAGTGCGCGTTGAGGTTCATCCGGAAAACCGCGGTTACGGCGGCAACCAGAAAACCTGCTACCGCCTCGCCCTCGCCGCCGGAGCTGACGTCATAATCATGCTCCATCCCGATTACCAATACACCCCGACCTTGATTCCAGCGATGGCCTCCATGGTCACGAGCGGACTTTACCCTTGTGTGCTGGCGTCCAGGATCCTGGGCGGGGGAGCGCTTCGTGGCGGCATGCCCTGGTGGAAATATGTTTCCAATCGTTTGCTTACTCTGACCGAGAACATTCTGCTCGGTGCTAAGCTATCCGAGTATCACACCGGTTACCGCGCTTTCGCGCGAAACCTTCTTGAAAAACTTCCGTTGGAGCGGAATTCGGATGACTTCGTTTTCGATAATCAAATGCTGGCCCAAATCATTTGGCTAGGCCATCCCGTTGGCGAGATTACCTGTCCCGCGAAATACATGCCCGAAGCTTCGTCGATTAACTTTCAGCGAAGCGTAAGGTATGGGCTGGGCTGTCTTAAGGTAGGGATTGAGTTCGTCATCGCCCGCTGGCGTGGCGCCGGAACCATTTTTGAGGGATTAACTCGCCCTGTCTAGGAAGTTGATGAGTAGTCGAACTACTCGACTCGTCGCCATTTATCTCGGCCTGGCCGGACTGGTTGCGCTCGTCTTCTTCCAGACCGCGCACTTCAGTTTCGTTAACTACGACGATGGCTCTTACGTTTTCGAAAACCCGAATATCCGGGCCGGACTGAACGCCCGCGGCATAGTCTGGGCTTTTACCCATATTCATGCGCAAAACTGGCATCCGTTAACGTCGATTTCGCACATGATCGATTGCCAGTTTTTCGGGTTGAATGCTGGCCAGCATCATTTGGTCAATGTCGGTTTGCATACGGTGGCGGCACTACTCCTGTTTGCGTTTCTGTGGCACTCGACCGATGCCCTTTGGGCGAGTGCGATTACCGCAGCGATCTTCGCCATTCATCCACTGCGGGTTGAATCCGTGGCCTGGATTTCGGAGCGGAAAGATGTGCTGAGCGGCGTCTTTTTCATGCTGACTTTAGTGGCATACGTGAGATATGTCCGCGCGCCGAGATGGCAACGGATGGCCCTTGTCGCGGCCTGTTTTACATTTGGTTTAATGTCGAAACCAATGTTGGTGACGACGCCGATAGTATTATTGTTGTTGGACTATTGGCCATTTCGTCGGTTCGAGAAACAAGGCCTGTGGAAAGTGATTCTTGAGAAAGTTCCACTGATTATTCTGGCACTTGGATCGTGCACCGCGACGTTAATTGCGCAGCGGCTGGCGATCGGGACTGCTGAGCAGCTTCCCCTGGCGTGGCGTATCAACAACGCACTCGTCAGTTACGTCAACTATCTGCGACAAATGTTCTGGCCAGTCGATCTAGTCCCATTCTATGTTCATCCGGAGGCGCGACTCGCCACTTGGGAAATAGTTGGCGCCATCATTTTGTTGGTTGGAATTACAGTCGCCGTGTTTCTTTTGCGCCGTAAACTACGGTTTTTATTAGTCGGCTGGCTTTGGTATGTCGTAATGTTACTTCCAGTTATCGGGGTAGTTCAGGTAGGGTTACAAGGCCGCGCTGATCGGTACACTTATCTGCCGCAGATCGGGGTTATCATGGCAGTGGTATGGGCGATACGCGATCTCACATCGATTTGGCGAGCGCGGGCGATTGTATTGGCGCCGGCGTCGGTGGCACTAATAGGGACACTAAGCTTCCTAAGCTACCGCCAGACTACCCAATGGCGCGATACCGAATCACTTTGGAGTTATACGCTTAGTCTATCGCCCGAAAACGACGTCGCACTTGCCGGACTCGCCGGGATAGAAGTGGTGCGCGGTCAGGCAGACGATGCAATCACTCACTATCGCCAGGCCCTTGCCCTGCGCGGCGGCAATGCGGCAGCCCACTATGGGCTGGCCGTTGCTTTGTCGCGACAAGGCAAAATCGATGAAGCGATCGAACACTGGCAGAGAAGCCTCGAAATTCAGCCGGATAATACGGACGCGCGTAATTATCTTGGCACCGCCCTGGCCGGTATCGGACGCACTCGCGAGGCCATCGAACAATGGCAACAAACGCTTGCGTTTGATCCAGATAATGGCAACGCCGCAAATAATCTAGGATGGATTCTCGCGACTTCGCCCGATTCAACTTTACGTGATGGAGCCAAAGCTGTCGCCTACGCGAAGCGCGCGATCAGCGTGCCGGGCGGAAACAATCCGCTGGTATATCGCACCCTGGCAGCAGCCTATGCCGAGAACGGCCAATTCGCCGACGCAATCTCAGCCGCAGAACACGCCAAGGAGCTCGTGCGAGCAACCGGCAACTCGGAACTGGTCAGTGAGCTCGATCGCTGCATCGAACTGTTCCGCCAGCAGCGAACGCTGCACGTGAAAGTCAGCCCGGAAAATTGAGTTAATATTGAAGTGTTGCATATGCGACACTCAAATGTTAACTCGCAAACGCCGAGACTCATCCCGCATAAAGTGGCGATCTCTAGCGCCAATCGGAGCAATCCCAGGCCAGTAGCGCTTCGAGCCGGCCGATGTCGCTCTGCAAAATCTCCCTGACCGCTGCTCGTTCTTCATCGCGAATTTTGCGCGAGTAGGGAATATCGTGAGCTTCGACGGCGCGAAATCGTGGAGGCGAAAGGTTCAAAAAGCGGAAAACCACCTCGACGACTTCACCCTGACGCGCACGAAATTCTTCATATTTAATGATGAGAAATCGCTCCCGCGGAAACAACCGGAAGGCGCGTTCCAATTGTTCGGCGTAACGGCCACGGTCGACATAGGAAAATTTTCGCAATTGCTTCGGTGCAGACTCGGCGATCCGCCGCGGCTCTGCTCCGACCGCGTCCAGGAAATCAAGTGGCTCGATTCCGCGCGTTCGTTGCATGTTCCATTGCGAGAACGCGCGTTCGATCGGATTACGCAAAATGACGATGAATTTCATCGCCGGGTTGTAATCCCGGATTCGAGGCAGGGCCGGCCGCCAATAAAGATAAATCGGAGTGTTCTCGCCCACGATACTACCGGCACGTGCCGGTCGGAACATTTCGTGCAGCGGGTCATAGGACACATTGCCGCCGGCAAACAACTCGTCATTGTCGAAAAAATGCAGCTCTTTCTTTACCGGGAGCGCAATGCGGCGATGACGCTTTAAGTAGTAATTGAGTGCCGTTGTCCCCGACTTTTGCGCGCCGGCAACAAGAAAATCGAGTTTCTCGACCTGGCGTTTCCCGAAGCCGAACATTGCGCTAACGGATTGGAGTCCGGCCCTCGAGCGAAGTCTCGTTTCCAGCGAAGTGAAGGAGTTCGAGGATCTGGCCGCGCAGGCGTAGAAAATCGGAGCTGCTGCGATCGCGCGGCCGATCAAGCGGCACCTGAATGATTTGATCAATCGTTCCGGGCCGTTGCGTCATGATGATGATGCGGTCGCTCATATAAATCGCTTCGTCTATGTCGTGGGTGACAAGAAGCATGGTGGTGCGGCGGCTCTGCCACAGACGCAACACTTCATCCTGCATTCGCATACGCGTAAAAGCGTCCAGCGCGCCGAGCGGTTCATCGAGGAGCAGAATTTTGGGATGATTAATCAGGGCGCGGGCCAGAGCAACGCGCTGTGCCATTCCGCCCGAAAGATGATGGGGGTACGCATCGGCGAAGGTTTCCAGTCCGACCAGACGCATGAATTCTTCCACCTCGCCGCGTTTCTCGCGCAGTTGCCCGCGGGCGAGCAGGCCCACTTCGATGTTGCGCCGGACGCTGAGCCAGGGGAACAAATTTGGATCTTGGAAAACGAGGCCGCGCTCGGCATTTGGACCAGTAATTGGTTCGGCGCCAATCATCAGTTCTCCGGAATCCGGAACATCGAGTCCGGCGATGAGTCGCAGGAGAGTGGATTTTCCGCAACCGCTGGGTCCCACCAGGGAAACCAGCTCGCCGACGTCGAGCGAGATTGAGATGGCGTCGAGCACCAGGCATTGCCTTTGGCGATCATCGGCCGCGGGAAAACTTTTCGCCACCTCGCGCAGACGAAGGGCGGGGGCTACCACTTGATCATTCCTTTTTGCCAGACCAGCACGCGGTCGCGCAATTTGAAGAGCAACGTCATGATGGTGGAAAAGAAGGCGGCCATGATAACAAGCGAGGCGTAAACCTTCCCATATTCAGCCCAGCCTTGCGCCCAACTGACATACCAGCCTAAACCTGATTTTACGCCCACGCTCTCAGCCACGACCAGAGTGAGAAACGACGCGCCGAGGCCCATGAACAGCCCAACGAAAATGCTCGGGAGCGCGGCCGGAATAGCAACACGGAAAATCAAATAGCGCGGTCCGGCTCCCAACGTCCGCGCGACATCGAGGTAGGAAGTGCGCGTGTTCGAGATGCCGGAAGCGGTTAGCATTGTCACTGGAAACCAGACCGCGAGCGCGATCAGCGCTGCCGCCGAGAAAACAGCGGACGGCGAAACAACCATGGCCAGTGGAATCCAGGCGGTGGCGGGAATTGGACCGACGACTTTCAGCAACGGCATTCCCCAATAGCGAACTGGCTTCGACCAGCCGATGCAAACACCAGTGATGAAACCCGAGGCGACGCCGAGTCCATATCCACCCAGCAAGAGAACGAGTGAATGCCACGTGCTGTCGAACAGCAGGGCGCGGTCATTGATCATGCTTTGCAGGACGCCACCCGGGCTCGGGAAATAGGGGAGTGGCAGCAAACGCAAGCCGGAGGTGATCAGCTCCCATCCGCAAAGCAGCAGAACCGACGCCGTAAAGAGGGGGCGGAGGCCGCGCATCCTTGCTCGGACAGCAGGCCAGCGCCATTGCGTTAGCGCGGCCGCAATCGCGCCAGCGAAAAAGAGGGTGAGAAAAATCGTATAGGAGCGGCTCTCGTCCAGCGGTTCTTTTTTCGAAACGACCAGATGAACGCCGAGCGTAACCGCTGCCGCGAGGGGCACAGCTAACAACGCGTGCCGCGGCGCTCTGTCGGCAGCAATCGCGCTGCTTGCAGCCGCATCCAGGATTTGCACCGAAGCGTCCTCTGGCGCGTCCGTGCCGCGACCAGTCACTTTTTCGCTGCGAGAGATTTCCTGGCCTTGCAGCATGACTCCTCGGTGTCGGACAGAATCAATTCAGCAAATAGCCGGATATCCTGGTCGGGCGGCACCTGACCGCCAGCGACTCGTTCGACCTGCACGCTATTGAGCCATTCATCCGAAACTCCGTCGAGATGCACAAAAGCGCGCTTCGCCAGTTCTGCAACATTCGTCGATGGACTGAGCATGCCGGCCGTTTTCATTTCGGCGGCGGCTGATTTTACCGCATCGTCTGCACCGGAAACACTCGGCACATAACGCAAGTGCGAAATCGCGACGGTGTTCAGTTCAGGATTGGAGGCGAGATATTTTTTCTCGACCGACAAACGCGCCGCGGCGGCTGGATTCGCTTCCACCCACTTCGCCGCTTTCAATAACGCCCGTGTTGCGGCGGCCGTAGCTTTGGGATTGGCGGCAAGAAATTTTCCACTCACGATCACCGCGCAGCAATACTCATCTTTGTAAGGCGGATCTTTCGCCTGGTCCGCCACATTTTTTACCTTCCCTTGCGCAAGCAAAAGGCTGCCGATCGGTTCCGAATCAGCCACCGCGTCCACTTCGCCCTTATCGAGCGCGAGGCCCAGTTCTCCGGCCGGAAAAACCCGCCAGGTGATTTCCTTGCCTGGATCAATTCCATTCGCGCCCAGCACGCGATTTGCGAAGATGAATGGCGGTGTTCCCATTCCCGGCACGCCGATGCGTTTGCCGCGCAGATCCTGAATTTTGCTGATGCTGCTGTTCACTCCCGCCTGCACCCGCAAACATCCGCGATGGATTCCGCCCGTGAACTTCACATCCAGGCCCTGTTCGATCGGCTTGAGGAAGTACATTACCAAGTGATGGGTGATATCGAATCCAAGCCTTTCTCGACCGCGGTAAAATCGGCGCTTCACAGGTTAGTCCGATGTAGCCGACGCGCACTTTGTTGGAGGCAAGACTGCCCGCGGAATTTTTTTTGCAGCCGGCCAGACTGACGGCGGTGAGGGTGAGGAAAATGGTGAGGAGTTTTATCGGCTTCATTTTGAATAAAGGTTTCAGAAATAGAGTCATAACTATTTCCTATAAGCAAATAGTGCCTCCAGTGGCCCTCGATGTCCAGTCAATTGCATTTTTCCCTGCCGTCCGACAAGATGCATTGTCTTTATGCATGATCCCGTTGAAGTGCGCCATTTGCGTTATTTTCTCGCCGTGGCCGAAGCGGGCAGCTTCAGTCGTGCTGCCGATCGACTCGGCATTTCACAGCCAAGCGTCTCCCAACAAGTGCGCGATCTCGAGACCGGCCTTCGCGTTTCGCTTTTCCAACGCCGCGGGAAAAGGATTTTGCTGACCCCTAACGGATTGATCTTTCGCGAGCACGCCCGCTCACTCCTGCGCCAACTGGAAAATTGCCTTCAGGAACTTGGCAGCGAACCAGGACAATCGCGTGGCATCCTTCATGTCGGCGTCGTTCCCATCCTCAATGTGCCGCTAATGCCGCATCTCATGGGATTGTTCGCCAAAGATCATCCCGGCATTAGCCTTATCGTGGAAGAAATTTCATCCACCGAAATTGAGACCGCGTTGGAAGAAGGTCGCATGGATGTCGGCCTCGGATTTATCACGCGGCATTCCCCCAATCTTCTCTACGAACGGTTATGTACGGACGAGTTCGCCTTAATCGTTCCCGCAAAACATCCGTGGGCGAAACGGCGCATCGTCGATTTTTCCGAGTTACATCAGCAACGGCTCTTGCAGCTGCCCGATAGCTTCGTCATGCGACGGATGACCGACGAAATTTGCCGCAGACATCAGGTTCGCCCGCGAACGGTGGCGGAGATTAACGCCATCGAGACGCTGCTTCGTTCGCTCGCACCGTTGCGCGCGGCTGCAGTGATGCCGAAGATCGCACTATGCGGAAGGGAACGCTTGAAAGCAGTGCCGCTGCGCGGAAAACAGCTCGGCTTGGAAATCGGATTACTGCGTCTAAGCGATTCGCCGACAAACACCGCCGTGGCCGATTTTACTCAACTCACCAAGATCGCCGTCCCTAAAATCATTGGCAAATCTCATTCCTAAACCGGCACTCTTTTTAATTTACAGCAATTGATACGGATCAACATCCACCGCCACGGCCACATCGAATCAGCCGGCTCAATCGCATGATCGCGCTGCCACGCAATAGAATGTGAAAACGATATTGTCCTGAAAGTTTTTCCAGCGGCGCCGGCGCCGCCTCGGCCACCATAAATTCTTGCGGCAGCGATTCACGCAGCTTGCGCCGCAGTGTTTCCGCGGAAAATTTCCCACGCTCCTGATGCGCGGAATGAACGGTGATAAGCACCGCGTGTTTGAATGGCGGAAAATCGCAGCGCTCCCGAAATTCCAATTCCTGTTCGACGTAGCCCGCAAAATCGTGATGACGTGCAAACTGGATCGAGGGCGAAAACGGGGTATAGCTTTGCACGAAAACTTCCCCCGGAGTTTCGCCACGGCCAGCCCGCCCCGCCACCTGGGTGAGTAACTGAAACGTTCGCTCGCCCGCGCGAAAATCGGGAAGATGCAACGCC
>QHPM01000172.1 GCA_003219095.1 Verrucomicrobiota bacterium | reverse complement strand
TCGGCGAGGGCTACGACATCGCCATCCTCGGTCACATTTTGCACAGCGAAGGCGAAGACCGCAGCCGCAAGCTGCTGAAGAAAACAGCTAACGCGCTCAAGCCCGGCGGCACGATTGCCATCGGCGAATGGCTGGTCAACGATGAACGGACCGAGCCGCTGAATGGTTTGATGTTCGCCGTCAACATGCTGGTCAACACCGAACGCGGCGACACTTTTTCCTTTAATGAAATCAAACGCTGGCTGGAAGAAGCTGGATTTAAAAATGCGCGCACGCTCGAAGCACCCGGGCCATCACCGCTCGTGTTGGCAACGAAGCCGTAGCAACCGATCCAGGAGGAATCGTCTTCTCACCGAGCGAGCGCGCTGTTTTGATTGAAACGTGAAAAAGGCAAAAACAAAGCGCAAGAAAGGTCCTCTGGAAGGCAGCGTCGAACGCCGCGTCCCCTATCTGAAAGCGGCGATTCGCAGCAGTGCTTTCGCTAGAGCCCTGCTTAATGCAGGCTCGATCGCGGCCGATCCGGAACAGCTGCGCGCGCTTTTTGAGGAAGGGGCCCAAAAGGTGGCTGCGATTCCGAAAGGGCCATTCCAAGGTTCATGGCCTTATTTACAAGCGATGCTGCGTTTGATCCGTGCTTATTTTCGCGGCGAATACCGCAACGTTTCGCAGGAGGCTCTCGTCTTTATCGTCGCTGCGGTCAGCTACCTGGTCGATCCGTTCGACCTCATTCCCGACGAAATCCCGTTCCTCGGCTTTCTCGATGACGCCACCGTCGTCGCTTTCGCCGTTGCGCGAACACGCGAGTCGCTCGACGATTTCATGATTTGGGAGACGACGGCGTTGTAGTCAATGACGCGCCGTACCTCGGAAAGCGGAGCGCAACCACAGTCGGACGCCGCCAACTGACTCCGGGAGCGCAGGCTGCTAGCCTGCAGTTGCCGGCAGCTTGCCGGCAACACCCTTCGCAAACTGACCTGAATCTGAAAAATGTTTTGGCAAGCTGCCAAAACCAAGAGGCTGCCAGCCTGCGCCCCTCCGGAGAGGAGAATTAGACCAAGAGCAGCGCTGGATTTTCCAATAAATGGCGGAGCTCTTTGAGATAGACCGCGCCCAGGGCGCCGTCGATGACGCGATGGTCGCAGCTCATCCAGATCGACATGCGATGACCGACGACGATCTGATCGCAGTTATCGATGACCGGCATTTTGTTGATTTTGCCGACGGCGAGAATGAAGCCTTGTGGTGGATTAATGATAGCGGAAAAACTGTCGATCCCCATGCCGCCGAGATTCGACACCGTAAAACTTCCGCCCTGAAATTCTTCCGGTTTCATTCGCTTGTTGCGGGCACGGTTGGCGAGGTCCTTGGCCAGCTCGCTGATTTCCCGCAGCGATTTGTTCTGCGCGGATGGCATCGTTATCGAATGATGCGTTCGCCTTTGGAACTTTCACCGCCGCCATGACGGCTGCTTTCAAAACGAAATCGTTCACCGTGATCTTTGAGGTGTCCGCGTCTTTGCCGGCCGATTTTAATTCCGCGCGCGCTTCCACGAGCGGGCTGGCATCGATATTGATGTTGAGATAGAAATGCGGGACCGGTGCTTTGCTTTGCACCAAACGTTCGGCAATGCCTTTCCGCATTCCGGAGAGAATGATTCGCGCGCCTTCACCCTGTAGTGGCAGCCGTGTCGGCCGCTTCGGTGCAGGCGACACGCCTGCCTCTGCAGGTTTCGATTTGGCAGCGGCGCGCACATCGGTTTCGGTCACGCGGCTATCGGGGCCGGTGCCTTTCACGCTCGCAAGGTCAACGCCGAGCTCGGCCGCGATCCGTCGCGCCACTGGCGATGCTTTCAGCCGCGCTTCTTCTGCAGTTTTCTGTGGTGGCAGCCGTGTCGGCTGCTTCGGTGCGGCTTTCTTTTCGGCAGGCTCTGGTGCGGGCGACACGCCCGCCTCTACAGGTTTCTTTTTCTCCGGCGGCGCGGTCTCCTTCTCTTTCGTTTTCGCCGGCGCAGGTTTTTCCGTTTCGGCTTGTTCCTTTTTTGGTTCTTCGGTTTTCTTCGCTTCTTTTTCTGGCGGCTCTTCCTTTTTTGCTTCCGCTTTTTTGTCAGGCGCTTTTTTTTCTTCCTTTGGCGCGGCTTCACCCTCCTCGCCGATGAAGGCGATCCGTTGACCGACTTCAACTTTGCCGCCTTCTTCCACGTAAATTTCGGTGAGCGTCCCGTCCTCGGGCGATTCCCATTCCATCGTCGCCTTGTCGGTTTCGATTTCGGCGATGACGTCGCCGGTGGAAACCTTGTCGCCCTTCTTCTTTTTCTGCGGCAGTAAAAGGTTAAAACGCTAAAAGGGTTACAACTTTAAAAAGGAAAAATGGCTCCTCCCGTTTTAACAATTTAACCTTTTTAACTCTTTTAACTTCGTTCACGCGTAACAAACTTTTTTCACGGCAGCGATAAGCTTCTCCTCGTTCGGCAGCACCGCCTTCTCGAGGCGTTCGTTGTACGGCATAGGGACATCTTCCTGCGAGACGCGTCCAATCGGTGCGTCGAGCTCGTCGAAAATATTTTTCTGAATGCGATAACAAACTTCCGCCCCCACGCCGCAAAATGGCCGGTCCTGTTCCACAATCACCACCCGATGCGTTTTCGCGACGGAATCGTAAATCGCGCGTTCGTCGAGCGGTTTAATCGAACGCAAATCGAGCACTTCCGCGCTGATGTCTTCGTCCTCGAATTTCTCCGCCACCGCGAGCGCAAGTGCCACCGTTTGCGCGTAACAGACAATCGTCACGTCCGAGCCTTCGCGTTTGATCTCCGCCTGGCCCAGCGGAATGAGCAATTCCATTTCCGCTGGCTCGATCATGCCTTTCGAGCTGTAGAGCAATTCGGATTCAAGCACGAGCACCGGATTGTTGTCGCGCACCGCGGTTTTCAACAGGCCTTTGGCGTCGCGCGGCGTCGCCGGCGTGCAAACTTTCAGTCCCGGCACATTGGCATACAAACATTCGGTTGCGTGCGAATGGGTCGCGCCGAGCTGATGGGCCGGACCATTCGGCCCACGGAATGTGATCGGAATGTTGAACTGGCCGCCGCTCATCGTCAGCATATTGGGAGCGTTGTTCACCACCTGATCAAAGGCGACGAAGGAAAAACTGAAGGTCATAAATTCGATGATCGGACGCAGTCCAACCATGGCGGCACCGACACCAAGCCCGGCAAATCCATTTTCGGAAATTGGCGTGTCGATGATTCGCTTGGGACCGAACCGTTCGAGCAAACCCTGTGAGACTTTGTAGGCGCCCTTGTATTCCGCCACTTCCTCGCCCATGAGAAAAACATTCGGATCGCGTGCCAATTCTTCCGTGAGCGCTTCATTCAACGCCTGCCGGTAGGTGATCTCGCGCATGTTCATTTTGTAGCGGCGGCCGTGTCGGCCGCGGAGTCTTTCGTTGCGGGCGACACGCCCGCCTCTACACCGCTGTTCGCGTAAGTGTAATCGTACAGTTTCTCGAGCGGCGGTTCGTCGCTCTGCTCGGCGAACTTTACGCTCTCGAGCGCGATTTGTTTCGCTTCCTTGTCCAGCTCATCAAATTTTTCGTTCGTCAGTTTTCCTTCGCGCGTCAGTTGCGCGCGCAACCGCGTAATCGGGTCATCCAAACGATATTTTTCGAGTTGGTCCTTCGTTCGATAACTCGCAGGGTCAGACATGGAGTGGCCGCGATAGCGATAGGTGCGCGCCTCGACAAACGCCGGATGCGGATCTTTGCGAATTGATTCGACCACTTCGCTCAACGTGTCGCGGACGTGCCGAAAATTCATTCCGTCCACCACGCAACCGGGAATATCGTAACCTTCGGCGCGATCGACGATTTGTTTGAGCGAAGTGGAACGCTCAACCGAGGTTCCCATGGCAAAGAGATTGTTTTCGCAAATAAAAATCACCGGCAGCTTGAAAAGGGCGGCGAGGTTCAGCGCTTCGTGAAAGGAGCCCTGATTGATTGCGCCGTCGCCGAAAAAGCAAAGGGTAACACGGTCTTCATTTCGATATTTGCAGGCGAAAGCGAGACCGCAGGCTAGCGGCACATGCGCGCCCACAATGGCGTGTCCACCGTACATGTGATGTTCCTTGTCGAAAAAATGCATCGAACCACCCAGCCCGCGCGAGCAACCGGTATCTTTGCCGAAAAGTTCCGCCATGCAGGCATTGGCGCTGGTGCCGCGGGCCAGGGCGTGGGCATGATCGCGATAAGCGGTGATGATGTAATCGTCGAATCGGATCGCCGCGATGGCACCCGTTACAACCGCTTCCTGGCCGATATAGAGATGACAAAAACCGCCGATTTTCTGTGCTTGATATTGCTGGCTGGCGCGCTCTTCAAAACGGCGAATGAGCAACATCAACCAGAGCATCTCGACTTCGTCGCGCTGCTCCGCTGGCTGCATGGAAATCAGGCAGCGCGAGCGACCGCGACTTCTGCGCGAGCGCGCGGCGATTGAGCGCGCATCAAAAGAATAAAGACGGCGGTAAAGGCGAGGTCGCTCAGGAGCGAGTTGCGGAAAAACATCCAGCTGGGCGTGGCACTATATTGCGGCAGGCCAACTGTCAGCGCTTGAACTAATCCCGTGAAATTTTTCACGTAACCAGGATCAGTCAGCCAGGAAAAGGCGTTGGTGATTCCATAAAAAATTACTGAAGCGGCGAGAGACGCGGGCAACATCGTTTTCCACGAAGCGTGTCTTCGCAGGGCGAAGCCGATTAAACCGATGACAGCTAACGCGAAATAGCGGCAAAGAATTTGCGGATCGAAAAGCGACGACACAAATGACAAGAAACAAAGCCGGAATCATCGGACAGCAAGTTTATCTGTCCTGCGCCAGATGCAATGCTAAACGCGCGAGGCTCCCTTTACTTCCTGGTGCCAGCGCGAGCGCGCGTCAGTCTGGCTTTGCGTCGAATGGCGGCATTGCGATGAATAATTCCGCGCTTGGCCGCTTTATCTATGGCAGAAAGGAGTGCGTTGATATCGCTCGCCGGCGCCTCGGCGTTGGCGGCGCGCTTACTTAAAGTGCGAATACGGCTCAAAACGCGGCGATTGCGAAGCGCCCTGCGCTCGGTCTGGCGCGCACGTTTGGCAGCGGATTTGGTGTTGGCCATGCGATCAAAAAATTGCGGGCGGGAGCGTCATGGATGCGCTCCCATTTGTCAACCGCGACCGCGCGATTAGGCGCGAGCGTTCCGCAACGAGGTGGCAGCGTCTGACTTCTTTGCCGGCGCGCCCGACGTCTTCGGCGCCAGCGGCATGAGTCGGAGCAGGAGCAGAAGCTAGCGCAGAAACGACCGCAGTTTTGGCGGAGCGATTCACCTTAGGCAAATGGTCGGGCGTGATTTGCACAATTGCGCCGAGAGGCAACTGCGCATAAAGGGCGGAGACATCGGAGGATTTCATTCGAACACAACCGTAGCTGGCCGGCCGGCCGATCGTTTTCTCCTCAGGCGTGCCGTGAATGTAGATGCCCCGGTTATAAGCATGCGCGTTTGCAGCTTCCAGACCGCGGAGCCAGATAATGCGGGTGATGATGGGATCGCGGCCTGGCGTATTCGGTTGCAAAATTTCGCCGGTGAAACGGCGGTTGTGAAAAACGGCGCCGACAGGAGCATGATCACCGATTTTTTGAGCAACCTGGAGAGTGCCGAGCGGTGTGGCCATCGAACCCCATCTATCGCCGATTCCGAATTTCGAGGTAGAGATGGGATAAACCGCGGCATTGCCGCCGTTGTCGAGGAGCATCAATTTTTGATCGAGGACGCTAACGATCACGTTTGGCTGGACCAGCTGTGCGCGCAGTTGCGTCGTGCCCGGGGCAACCACCGCAATTAGCATGAACCAACGAAGGCGAGACATGGGCGCGATCAGGCTGGGAGCGCGTCCGGGGCGCGGCCGTTGTTCCAATTGAATTTCGGTAGCCATTGTATGACGGAGCAAAATGAGACGTAAAGAAACCCAAACTGAAACATAAGCAAGAACGGGACCGAAAGGAACTGTCCGTGCTCGATCGCGTACCAGACAAAGTAGCTAAAGTAAACGGCGAAAAACATCTCAGCCGCAGGCAATACCGACTTGCGCGGCATATAACGGCAATTGCGCCACGGCTGGGCTTTGCGTTCTATCCCATATTTCGGGGTGCGGGTGAAATCTGATTTATGATTGAACACCGCTTCGAGGACGGCGCGGGCATTATTTAGCGACAGGCCGACCCCAAGAGCGAGCAGGCATGGCAATAGCATAATTTCCTTCATCCAGGTTCGGGGATGCAGCTCGCGCTGCGCGCAAATGTAAAAGACTGCGACCGAGACTGAAGCGGTCAGAAAGATCGGCACATCAATAAGCAGCGTGCGCACCCAGCCGGATTGCGGTCCACCGGTCGAGGGATGGAGCAGGACAACGAGACAAGCGAGAAGCAAATATGCGAAATTGGAAACAAGATGACCGGTCGCCTCCAGCTTGATTGGCATTGGCAGCTTGCTCCGCCAAATTTCCGGCAGCAGTTTTTTGCAAGTCTGGATGGAGCCTTTCGTCCAACGATGCTGCTGGGACTTGAAGCCATTCATATCGACCGGCAGCTCTGCCGGGGTAACAACGTCGGGCAGGAAAATAAACTTCCAGCCGGCCAGTTGCGCGCGATAACTCAGATCCAGGTCCTCGGTCAGCGTGTCATGCTGCCAGCCGCCGGCCTCTTCAATGCACGATTTTCGCCAGAGCCCGGCCGTTCCGTTAAAGTTGAAAAAGCGACCACTGCGAGAGCGCGCGGTTTGTTCGAGAACGAGATGGCCGTCGAGAAACATTGCCTGCACTCGGGTGAGCAAGGAATAGCCGCGATTCAAATGGCCCCAGCGCGTTTGAATCATTCCCACCTTCGGGTCGGTAAAGAAATCGACCGTCTTGCGCAGCAAATGCGGCGGCGGAACAAAATCGGCATCCAGGATACAAACGAATTCTCCGCGCGCGGTAGCCAACCCTCGTTCCAGCGCGCCCGCTTTGAAGCCGGTGCGATCGACTCGATGAATCAGTTCGACATCGAAACCGCGTTCACGCAATTCCACCGCACAATCCGCCGTAATCTCGCGCGTGTCGTCGGTCGAATCGTCCAACACCTGGATTTGCAGCCGATCGCGAGGGTAATCCAATTCGCTGACCGAGCGCAGCAATCTCTCGACTACGTAAACTTCGTTAAAGATCGGCAACTGCACGGTCACGACCGGCAATTGTTCGAATCGGCCCGCCGGCACCGGCTCGCGTTTCCGATTCTTGAGGAAGAGGTAGATAATAAAGTAGCGGTGCAGGCCGTAAGCCGAAAGGCCGACGAGCACGCTGAGGTAACAGATTGTCCAGATGAATGAAAACATGCCTCCTTGCCTTAGGAATCCAGACTGCCTTGCCGATTACTCTGCAAGGGCGACATGATGCCGCTTCTGGGGGTGTCGTCAAATCAAAAAAAGGCGGGTTCTCTCGCGCCGACCGGGCTTGAAGTTAAAACCACACAACCATTTATCGTCTCACGAAAGCGAAATGGCTTGTTCCTTTCGGGAGCCGGCGGCATGGCGTTCGCTGCTCGGAGAGGGAGCGATTTTGTGTTAATATAGTCGCTATCGAAGATGGCAATCGGACCGGTTACGACCAAAAAAAGGGGGAGAAATCTCGAACGCTTCGACATTGTGTTGACGGTGCTGCTCGCCGGATGGGTGCCATCGATTTTGATGTTGCTGGTTTCTTACACCACACTCAAAAAGACGCTGGAATCGAAAATTTTGCGTGACCGTCAGACCTTTGTCCAGCTCATCGGTCATTTGGTCGATGACGACCTGGCCAGCACCGCCAGCATCGTCTCCTATTATCAAACCCTTCCTGACATGGAGCGCGTTTTTACCGCGCCCAATCCTCAGGACACTGCCCAGCAATGGATCGCAGAGAAGTTTTTCTCTTATCCGCGGATTGACGGAATGTTCATTGCAACGGCTGACGGTAAACTTCTCGGTACTCTGCCGGCTGCGCCGAATCTACGAGGCCAATCATTTCATCCCCATATTTGGAAAGACGGTGCCGACGGGCGAGCCAGTACCTACGTTTCGCCCGTTCACCAAAGGCCCGTCGACGGCCGAATGGTCACTGATGTCGTGGGCGCAGTGCGAACGCGCGGCGGCAAAACCATCGGGTATATCGGCGCGTCTATTTTGATCGAACGGATCGGCCGACGTCTTTCCTCGATTTCGTTCACAGACCGCACTGTTTGCCAAATTATCGATCAGCAAGGGTTCCCGCTTTTTACCCCCGACTTCAAATCCGAGACCGAACCAGGACCCCGGGCGGAAGCGAAATTGATCTCCTATATTCAAAAGGAGCAAAGCGGCCATCTTAGTCGAGACGGCAACATTTACTCGTTCGAGCCGCTGGAGTCGGCGCAATGGCTGGCAATCATCCGCCAGCCGGAAGAAATCGCTTACGCACCGGTGCATGATTTGCTCCGCAAAATCACGGTACCGGCGGGGTGGTTGATTGCCGGCACGCTGGTCGCCGCCATTCTCGCAGGAAGATTTTATCGTCGGCAGGCGGAATCTGCGCGTCGGATCGAACGCGAAGTCAGCTTTAACCAAAAGATTTTGGCCAACATGCCGATCGGCATCGCATTAGTTGACCCGGAAACTCGCCGCTTCCTGCACGTAAACGACGCTTTTGCGCAAATGGCGTTGCAGATTGGCCAGCTTCCGGCCGGAACAGACATTGGGGCGGTGACCTACGACCAGATCAAGATCGTATCGCCAACAATAATCGAGAATGTGCTCGCGACCGGTAGGCCCTATCAATTGATCGAAGAACCGTTCCGCGATCGCACGGGCGCAACACGTTTTTGCAATGTCAACCTTCTGCGCCTGCTCGATTCGCGCCAGAACATTCAGGGCGTGCTGTATTTCGTGGAGGAGAAAACGCGCGATATGACCCTGCGCAACGAACTGCTGAGCGCGAACGCCGCCAAAGATCAATTTCTCGCGCTTCTTTCTCATGAACTACGCAATCCCCTTTCGCCCGTGATCGCGATGGTTTCGGCATTGGAGACACATGTAGCCGATTCAGCCGAAGTGCGTCAGGCACTCGACGTTATTCGGCGAAATGTGGAACTGGAAGCACGCCTGATCGATGATCTGCTCGACATTACCCGCATCGCCAAAGGAAAACTCAAGCTCAGTCTCGAACCGGTCAGCGTGCACAATGTCTTGCAACGCGCACTTGAAATTTGCCGCGAGGAAATTTCGCAAAAAACGCTCGAGATCGACTTGAATCTAAACGCTCATGACCACTTCGTGCAGGGCGATCCGGCGCGCTTGCAACAGGTTTTTTGGAACCTGATCAAAAACAGCGTCAAGTTTACCGACGAGGGCGGACGAATATCCCTTGTCACCTCAAACCCGCAGCCTGGACAAATCGAAATCGATGTTAGCGACACCGGCATTGGGATTGAGGCGGACAAGGTCTCGAAAATTTTCACCGCCTTTGAGCAGGGCCAAAGCTCCATCACCCGGAAATTCGGCGGTTTGGGGCTTGGCCTCGCCATTTCGAAGGCTATGGTCCTTGCCCACGGCGGAATCATTTCTGCCGCCAGTCCCGGCCCGAACCGCGGCGCTACCTTCAGCGTTCGTCTCGGAACAATCGCCGAGCCCGCGGCGCATGATGGCGAGTCGCCCCCAAATGGCGCCGAACCGGTCTCGAGGCGAAAGCTGCCCGGCCGCCCGCCGCGCTTGCTCGTGGTGGACGACCATGAGGATACCTGTACTGGTCTGAAAATGATTCTGGAACGGCGCGGTTATGATATCACCATTGCCTACACCGCCGATCAGGCGGCTGAGAAAGCTCGGCAGGAAAATTTCGACCTCTTGATCAGCGACATCGGTTTGCCCGACCGAAGCGGCTACGAATTAATGCAGGAAATGCGTGGTCGGGGCGTGCCCGGCATTGCTCTAAGCGGCTTTGGAATGGAACACGACGTCAACCGCGCCCATGCCGCCGGCTTCTCCGAACACTTAACCAAGCCGATCAACTTCGAGCGGCTGGAGGAAGTGATCCAGCGACTGCTCGGCAACAGCGGCGTCGAACAACGATAGCCCGATTAAGCAGGAGTGGATGGAGCGTTGGTCGCGGCTTTGCGCTCCGAAGCGTCCTTTAATTCGCGTGATAACTTCTCCACCCGCTGACGCATGATTTTCCCTGGCTTGAATTTCACCGTCGCTCGTGCCGGAATAACGAAGCTGCTCCCCGGCTCGTTCGGGTTTCGGCCAACGCGCGGTTTGGTCAAGCGCGGTTGAAAGACCCCGAAATTTCGCAACTCCACCGCCACGTTATTAGCAAGGCTATCCGTAATGTGGTCCAGCGTGCGCTGGACGACATCGAAAACCTGGTGCTGGACCATGCCCGTCTGATTGCTGATCGCCACCACAATGTCCCGTTTGGTTAACTTCGCCATACCTTAATATACCACAAATAAATCGCGCTGGCGCTTGAATTTGCGTGGGCGAAGCCGAAAATTTGCGGCTTTTATTCCTCTCCCCAAGATCGCCGGAAAATTAAGGGGCATATTCGGCCTTGGAAAGGCTATGCCACCACCGGTCGCCGCGCAGACGACTCATGAAATGGGCGAATGGAGTCGCTTCGGCCAAGGCTTTCCGCCGCGATTTCACTTGTCCCCGCACCACGCCCAGCTTGGTGAAAACCCCGTTCCATTCCACTTCCAGGCGGCGGGCCTCGTCATTTGAAAGTTCACGCACCACGCGCAGAGAAGAACCGCGGTTCAACACGCTCATGGCCCGGCCTGATAAGTCGCTTAACAAATTCAATTCCCGGAGAACGTGCTCGGTTTCCTGCAACAAATTTGCTCGCACTTCGGTAAATTGCCGTTCCTGTTCCACCGAAATGATCGGCTTGGCCTTGTCCAAGCCATAGGTGATGAGATCGTGCAATTTCTTCCAACTCTCGAGCTGAAGCGAAATCAGACGCAGTTTGGTTTCGGTTTCTTGGTCTTTCATCGCATCGGCGTGACGGTGGCTACCTCGAGGGTCTCATCGAATTTTTGCAGATTATCAAGCAGCAGATGGGCCAATGGCCGATCGACAGATTGTTCCTGGCTGATGATCCCCTCTTCAAAATAAAAACGGCCCTGCCGCCAGCGGAAAATCTCCGCCAGAGCCCCTTCGCCTTCCAGTGTTCCATAGGCGGCATGCCGAACTTCCCCTTGGTGCAGATAGATTTCGCTGTTACCGCGTCCCGACTTAAAGGTAAAACGTCCACTTCGTTGCCCCATGCAGGTCATTTGCAAAACTTCGGCCGCCGAGAATTGGTTCAAATTTCCAATCAGAGAGTGGCACGGGTCGATCCCTTCCGCCGATGCCCCCGAATGACTATCGAGACCATTTAGAAAACGCCGGACCTCGCCGCGCAGTCGCTTGGTGGAGGCAGCGCCATTGGCCAGCGGGATCTGCTGTTGTTGAGCAATGTGGATTGAATCTGCCGATGGACGTTGCCAGGGCACGCACAGAAGCCTCAATGACGGAAAATGCTGTCGAACCACGGTCGCAGTCTCGACCGCGGATTCCGATTCTCCTTCGATGACGAAGCCATCAAAACTCTCCGCCATTAATATCGAGACCGCTTCGGAAACACTCCGGACAATGCGCGTCTCGGTCCAATTCGTCAGATCGAAAATCGACAGTAATCGGTCTTCGAAGACTGGATCTGGATTCAAAATCAGGACGCGAGTTTCCACAGAAAACACAGGAAATTGCTCGTTGCAGA
>QHPM01000171.1 GCA_003219095.1 Verrucomicrobiota bacterium | reverse complement strand
CGACTCGGTGTAAAGATCGGCATCTGCGACGTCGAGGGCCGCTAACTCACTCAAGCGCAGACCGCTACTGTAAAATAGTTCCAGAACCGCGGAATCACGTAGCGGCATCCAGACTGGAGCGGCGGTTTGTTTTTTTACACGCAGCGGGGCGGAGAGAAGCTCTTCCATTTGTTGCCGCGTGAGCACGATCGGCAATTGCTTTTGCAGCTTTGGTAACTGCACTTCTGCACTGGGATCATGCGCGAGTTTTTTTCGGGCACGCAAAAATCTGTAAAAGGTGCGCAGGGCCGAAAACTGGAGCCGGATATAACTGCGGGCCGCTTTTTCTTTCGAAAGATGAAAAAGATAATCGCGAAAATCGTCCACCTGGCATTTCAGCCACGGTTTAGTTTTCAACTGTTCCCGAATCTTCGCGAGGGCGCTCGCGTACGCTTTCAGGGTTCGTGGGGAAGCGTTGCGCTCAACCGCCAGATAGCGCAGGAACTCCTCGGCCAGGGAATCACGGGTCGCCGGCGGGTGAGCAGGACGCATCATCGAAAATGACGAATGAAATCCGAAATTCGAATGACGAATGAAGAATAAGGCACAACGCCGTGATGACGAAATGAAAGTGCAGCTAGAAGACATTTCCTTCGGGCTTCGGGCTTTATCATTAATTCGTAATTCGTCATTTGTGCTTCGTCATTGTTTTACAACTGCGGTTTTTCGATCAGATAACGACTCACCTCGGCCTCGGCGCGGCCGGAAAACTGGCTGGAAAAGATAGGCGGCGGATTGGTTGAGATCAGTTGGTAATTTTTCAGGACAAACTCCGGATAAATCGTGTTGCTGGCGGGTTCGTAAACCTTGTCGCCGCTGAAGTAACCATAAAGTTTGTATTCGTAATTGTTGTCGCTGCCGAAATCCAGGCGCTCGCGATCGGGGGCGAGTTTTTGCTTTTCATTCAGCAGGACGAGTTGCGATTCACTCCACGGTTGGCCCGGGCGCCGAACATAACCCCAAAATTTGAAATCGGGTTTGTAATAGCGGCGTCCGATAAAATAATCGCCCGGCATTTCCGCGGCATATTTTTGCGCCATCGCCACTTTGGCCGCTTGAATGCCGGGAGGGGCGGTTTCGCAGCCGGCCAGGAGCACGAACAGGAGGAAAAGTCCGAGCGAACGAGGGAGGCCGGTCATCTGGCAGAATGTGTTAGCGAGCCGGGGCATGAACGCAACGTCGTTTTAAGCTTTTGCTTTCGTGGGCGCCAACGTAAATTTGGCGAATGATCGAGCTTGAAGTTTACGCGGCCGGCTTGCGCAACATCGACAAAATCCTCGAACTCGATCACCAACTCGAGACCATCCCAGGGTTGCGCTACAAAGTGGATCGCAATCACGATCTCGTTTATCTGGAAATGGACGAGACCGCGATTACGCTGCGCGAACTGCGCGCGATGTTTCGGAAAATCGGACTCGAACCGCGTTTCATCGGCGCGGTGCCGGATGAAATGCGCGCAAAATCAAAGACCCAGCCGCTCGCTTCCTGATCGCGGAGACTGGGAGATGGCGCTGGGGCGAAAATGATCGCGCGTTTCTTCATTGCCCTCGGCGCACCTCTCGTCGCTTTCGTCCACTATCTGGGCGAGCTCGTCCTGCTCGCCGCTGACACCTTTCGTTCCGTTTTCACTCACCGATTGCGCTGGCGTTTGTTCCTCCAGCAAATTGTCGAGATCGGTTTGTTGTCGCAAGTGGTCGTGATCGTGACCGGCGGCTTCACGGGCGCCGTTTTCGCCGCCCAAACTTATTTTCAATTTAATAAGATCGGGATGGGCTCAGCTACCGGCGCCGTCGTGGCCGTGGCCATTTGCCGTGAACTCGCGCCCGTGCTCTCGGCATTAATGGTGAGCGGGCGCGTCGGCGCAGCCATGTCGGCGGAAATCGGGACGATGAAAGTGACCGAGCAAATCGATGCCCTTCGTGCCCTCGCGGTTTATCCGGTGGATTATTTGGTCGTGCCGCGTGTGCTGGCGATGATGATCTCAATGCCATTGCTGACGGCGGAATGCATCGGCTTCGGAATTATCGCCAGCTACCTTGTTGCCATCGTCTTCCTGGACATTAACGGCACTTATTATGTTGCGAACATGGTTCAGTGGACCCGGATGCGCGATCTCATCATGGGAGTATCGAAGGCGTTCGTTTTCGGGATCCTGATCGTTTTCATTTCCTGTCATAAAGGGTTGACTACACGGGAAGGCGCGGTGGGAGTGGGGCGGGCCACGACGGAGGCGGTGGTGATCTCTTCGTTGGCGGTGCTGATTTCGAATTTTTTCCTGACCATGGCGCTGAATATTGTTTATCCGGCAGGATACCAATAGGGGAAGGTAGATGGAGAGCTGAATGGCAAATGTCCCTCAACCATCTTTGAGCAATGGTGCGATGATCGCGGTGCGCGATTTGCGCAAGGCGATTGGCGAGCAAGAAATTTTGCGCGGGGTCGAGCTCGAAGTCGCCGTCGGCGAAACACTGGTGATTATTGGGCGGAGCGGAGGGGGAAAATCAGTCCTGCTCAAGCATCTCATCGGCTTGATGCAACCGGATGCGGGCGAGATCTGGGTCTCGGGTAAGAGTATCATTGGAATGAGCGAACGGCAGCTAACCGCGATCCGGCAAAAAGTGGGCATTCTTTTTCAAAGCGGGGCGCTTTTCGACTCCATGACGGTGGAAGACAACATCGCGTTTCCCCTGCGCGAGGCGGGGATGCGCGATGGCAAAGCGATGCGGGCGCGAGTCAACGAAGTGCTGGAGGTGGTTGAGCTGGAAGGCGAGAACGCGAAGATGCCGGAAAGCTTGAGTGGCGGCATGCGCAAACGAGTTGGCCTCGCTCGCGCCATTATCCGCCAGCCTTCATGCGTGCTTTATGACGAACCTACTTCCGGGCTTGACCCGGTAGTTTCCGACAGCATCAATCGGCTGATCCGTCGTTTACAGGAACGTTTTCAGATGACGAGCGTCGTGGTTACGCACGATATGAAAAGCGCGGTGCACGTCGGCGATCGTATCGCTTATTTACATGAAGGTCGCGTCTATTTTCAGGGCACACCGGCCAAGTTGAAACAATGTGACGATCCGATTATTCAGGATTTTTTGCTGGGCCGCTCCGAATCAGCAACGCACTAAGATCGGACTGGCTAAGATTGGAATTTAGCGAATGCTGCTCTGGTAAATGAATCGCGACAGCGCCCTCGAACTTAAAGTCGGCATTTTTGTTGCCATCGGGCTGGCCATGATCGCGGGGTTCGTGTTGAAATTCGGCCGCCTCGGCGAAGGCTTCAAAATTTACTACGATGTGACGGTTCGATTCAAAGACGCCAGCGGCTTGCTCAAAGGTTCGGATATTTTGCTTAGTGGCGCGAAGATTGGACGGGTTGCGGGCGGACCGAGGTTGTTGCGCGAGGGCGAAGGGGTGGCCGTGCCGCTGCGAATTTACGAATACGTAAAGATTCCGAAGGGCAGCCAATTCGCGGTGGGAAGTTCGGGATTGCTGGGCGATCGATTCGTTAATGTGATCACCCCACCGGGCCCGGCGAAGGAGTATCTCCCGAAAAACGCGGTGGTGGATGGGGCGCGTCCGACTGGGATGGATGACCTGACTCACGCCGGGGGCCAATTGATCGAGGAATTGCGCGGGACAGTGCAAAACATCAATGGCACATTCACACGATTGAATACCGAAGCGCTCTCGCCCGAAGCGATGCACGATTTGCGAGCGAGCATCGATCACTTAAACGAGACCACCAACTCGCTCGCGCAATCGTCCAAGAAGCTCGATGGCGTAGTCGAGAAAGCCGATGCGACCATGGCGTCGGCGAAAAAAGATGCGGACGATTTGCAGGGGACAATTGGGGAAGCGCGCAAGACTTTTTCTGCGGCCACCCAATTAATGCGCGACGCGACCAATGGAAATGGCTTGCTCGCCAGCGTGATTAAAGATTCTGATATGGCCCGTGATCTTCGTGCTTTGGTGGCGAATTTACGGACACACGGCGTCCTTTTTTATCGTGATTCCGCGGCCAAGGCCGGACCATCGCCTTCGCCACCAAAACGCCGCAATTCTCCTTGAAAGATGACGCCGCTTTTTACCGTTAACCTTCTGCGGGTGCTATTCGTGACCTTTTGCGGGGTCATCGGCGCGTCCATTTCGTCTGAGCTGCTCGATCGCACCCTGCCAGGTTTGCTGGTCGGCTTCGTCCTCGGCCTGCTCGTCGTCCTAGTGGACAGACTTTTGAAGGGAATCTCCCTGCGAGCATTTTCGTCGGCCACCTTTGGTCTGTTGCTCGGCCTCATTTTTGCCAGTCTTCTGAGCGGCTCGCAAGTTTTACGCTTTCAATCGGAAACCGTTCAATGGTCAGTTCGGTTGGTTGTTTACGTAGTCTTCGCCTATTTCGGGATGATGTTGGCGATGCGAAGCAATCGCGATGAATTCTCGCTTATCATTCCATACGTCCGTTTTACCCGCGAAACGGTGGAGCAAGAGCCGCTCCTCGTTGATACCAGTGCCATCATTGATGGACGCATCGCGGAGTTATGCGCGACCGGTTTTCTCAGTCGGGCGCTGATTGTGCCGCGTTTTGTCCTGACGGAATTGCAAGCATTGGCCGATTCGCGCGACCCGACTAAGCGGGAGCGGGGCCGGCGTGGCCTCGATATTTTGAATCAATTACAGCGCTCGCGTGAAATCGAGCTAACGATTCATGAGAGTGAATCGGGCGAAGGCTCGGTCGATGAGCGGCTGGTGCGAGCGTCGAAGCTTTTGCAAGCACGTCTCCTCACGAATGATAATTCACTCTGCCAGGTAGCGCGTTTGCAGCAGGTAGGTGCGCTGAATTTGAACGACCTGACGCGGGCGCTGCGGCCGATTGTTCTTGCTGGTGACGAAATGGAATTGCACCTGGTAAAGGAAGGGCGCGATCCGCATCAGGCCGTCGGTTACTTGCCCGATGGAACCATGATCGTGATCAATCACGCCCGGTCGCTCATTGGAAAGACCGTAAAAATTGTTGTCTCAAGTACTCTGCAAACGGCCGGCGGCCGTTTGATTTTCGGGGAGCTGAAACCGGCGGCGGCAGCGAGCGCCTGAGAAATCTCGGTTTTATCCGTTAAACACGCCCAAAGACTGAAGGGTGGTTCGACCGCTCCGCGGGCGATACCAAATGTAAATACGGCGCTTCGACGCCATTTCTCTAGGTGGTTTGCATCAACAACCGACGGTGAATCTCTTCCTCGCTCAATCCCGCGTTTTTTCGCCCCGCTCGAGCACGATCGCGTGCCTTGAGATTTCCAATCGTTTAGCCAGGAAATTGAGAAACGCCGCGTTGGCTTTTCCTTCTACGGCCGGGGCGCGCAATTTGATTTTGATGGAGGTGCCGTGCTCACCGATTACCTGGTCGACTTTCGCGTTTGGAACGACGTGAAAATGAAGAATAGGCACGACTAACTGTAGCGGCGGTCTATGGCCGCCGGATTAGTCTGATTTTCGGAGGTCGCAAACCGCCGCTAAAGCCCCACGGCATCTCGCACACGCTCCATCACCTTATCCGCGATTGCGTTCGCGCGTTCCGCGCCTCGTTGCAAAGCATTGTTGATGTAATTTTTATCGCGTAAAATTTCGTCCCGCCGTTTTCGCATCGGCGCAAAGTAATCCCATAGTTTTTCGAACAGCTGTTTTTTGAAATCGCCGTAGCCCCGACCGCCTTTACGAAATTGTTCCCGCATTTCCTCGACCTCATCCTTCGAAGCAACAAGGGCGTAAAGTTGCATGATAATCGATGCATCCGGGTTTTTTGGTGCTTCCACCGGCGTCGAATCAGTCACAATGCTCATCACCCGTTTCCGCGTTTCCTTTTCCTCGCCAAAAATGTCGATGGTGTTGCCGTAGCTCTTGCTCATTTTTTGGCCATCGATTCCCGGGACAACTTCTGTCTGCGCCTGAATGCGCGGCTCCGGTAATTTCAAAATTGGACCGCGCCGCGCCGATCCAAATGTTTCGTTAATCCGCGTGGCGATGTCGCGGGTGATTTCGATGTGTTGCTTTTGATCTTTGCCCACCGGGACGATGTCGCTGTCGTAAATTAGAATATCGGCCGCCATCAACACCGGGTAAGTGAACAAGCCGGCGGCTGCGGCCGCGCCTCGCGCGACCTTGTCCTTGTAAGAATGCGCGAGCTCGAGTCGCG
>QHPM01000341.1 GCA_003219095.1 Verrucomicrobiota bacterium | reverse complement strand
AGCATCTGAATTACCTCTATAAAAGCGAGCCGGCGCTGTGGGACCTGGACGATACCTACGAAGGATTCGAGTGGATTGATTTTCACGATGCCGAAAACAGTGTTGTCGCTTGGATCCGCAAATCGCGCGAGGGCGAGATCGTTCTTTTTATCGTAAACGCGACGCCGGTTGTGCGTTACAACTATCATATCGGCGCCCCCGCGGCAGGTTTTTATCGCGAAATCATAAATACTGACGCCGAAACTTATGGTGGCGGTAACGTGGGCAACCTGGGCGGGATCACTGCGACGGACGAACCCTGGCAGGGCCGGCAGCACTCCCTTTACGTAAACCTGCCACCGCTAGCCACGGTCGCCCTAAAAAAACAAAAAGAAAGTCTTGCAGGGTAGATCGGCCATTTGGTAATTTGTAGGTTCTAAAACTTCCATTCCAACCCCACTATGAAAACACGCTCTCAATCCGCCTTCACACTTATCGAAATGCTCGTCGTTATTTCGATCATCGCTGTCCTCGCCGCCTTCGCCGTGCCCGCTCTTACCAGCGCGCTCACCAAAGGTCAGATGACCGGCACACTAAATAACGGCCGGCAACTTTATCTCGCCGGTCAACAAATGGCCCTTGATGGCACCGCTAACTCCGATCCCACGCTAACGTGGCCTGGCGACGCAAGTCCGGCTATTACGTCAACCAAAGCCTACGTCAACGTTTTGATTGCTGGCGATTACATTAAAGCCGGTGATGTGCAGAAACTGTTTAGCGGGCCGGGGTCTGTGTGCTTGACAACGATTACAGCGGGCACGCCCACTACAATCGATTTCCCTGCGGCCGCGAAGACGGCAATTAAGCTCTACCAGGTAAAAGATTCGGATTCGTCGAATACAATCTTTGCGGTTAGTAATAACTATACCTACAACAATGACCTTACCACGGCCACTTCGCCTTTCGGCGATAAAGGGTTCATCGTGCAGCACAAAGGAGGGGATGCCTCAATCCTGCGAAAGAACCAGGCTAAGGTGGTTGCGCCAGTCACCGACAGTCAGTTTCAATCGACTGTAGGCAAGGTGGTGGGAGACGTTGATGGCACCGCCAGCACCACCGATACAGGGGCCGACGGTCGGACGAAACTGACATTCCCCTGATTGTTATTTTGGGCAAAACGCCCGCCGACACCGGCGGGCGTTTTGTTTTCGTGAATTGCTCTGCGGCAACTTTCGGAAATCAGGTTTCAGATCACCATCAAGTCGGCTGGGTCGCTCCAGCCACCGGTTTTGCCTTTTCGACTAATCTCTCGCCCGCCCCGCGAGCCTGCTCTTCGGTGACGGTGGATTCGATTTCGCCGTCGCTGACACGCGTGCGCAGACGCATCTTGTGCTGCACGCTTGTGATGGAGCGGATCACATTTCCGTCCACGTCAGTCGTGATCGTGTAGCCGCGTTGCAGCGTTGCGTCTGGTCCCAGCACAGCGAGAATTTTTTCTGCGCGTTCAAAACGCTTTCGCTTCGTATCAGTTAAAATCGGCGGGCAGGTAGTCAGCCGGCGCGCGAAGTCGGCGAATTGGTGGCGGCGCAAAATAATCTCGCGCGAGGGATCCGTCTCCAATCCAGCGCTTGTTTGCCTTCCTGAATTCGTGTTAGCAATTCACGTCCGACGGTCCGCTCGGAGAACAGACGCAATCGCGTTTGCTCACGTGCGAGGAAGTTTCGCCAGCAACGCTGCAAGCAAACGGTCAGTTCATTTATGCGCCGGTCGAGCTCTACTGCGGCTGGCACAATCAATTCCGCCGCGGCGCTCGGCGTGGCCGCGCGCAAATCCGCCACGAAATCGGCAATGGTGAAATCGATTTCATGCCCGACCGCGGAAACAATCGGGACCAGCGCGGCTGCGATCGCCCGGGCCACAATTTCCTCATTGAACTCCCACAAATCCTCGATACTGCCGCCACCGCGCGTGATGACAATTAAATCGATAGGCGGCCAGATCGTGCTTGGATTGGAAAGCTCGTTAATGGCCGAGGCAATTTCAGCGGCTGCACCGATGCCCTGCACCCGAACGGGATTGATTAGGATTTCGATCCCGCGCGCGCGACGACGCAGGATGTTGAGAATATCGCGGATTGCAGCACCGCTCGGGGAGGTGACAACGCCGATACGTTTTGGAAACTTCGGCAGCATTTTTTTTCGCGCTGGATCGAACAGTCCTTCCGCTTCCAATTTTCGTTTGAGCGCTTCGAATTTCGCTTGCAGCAAACCAAGTCCGCGTGGCTGAACGATTTCGACGCTGAGCTGGTAAATCACGCAGGCGATTTGAGCGCGTGAATCTTTGAGCGTGAAATACTGGTGTCCCGAAGGGTGCGGCTTGTAGTTGGAGATTTCGCCCTGCACCCAGACCGCGCCGAATCTCGTTTCCAGAGTACCCCGAATTGCGCGGGTTAGTTCAGCAACGGTGAGGACCTTGGTTGCGATAGAGCCGAACAGATCCGTAGTCACAGATTCGCAGATTAGCGCAGATTACCCAGGCGCGACAACGGCCATCCCGAGTGACAGTCGAGGGATCCTGAGGCGTTACCTTAAAGCTTTCACTGCGGGATCCATCGACTGTCGCTCGGGATGACGGGCGCTGACGCGATTCACGGATCACAATTCACGAACCAAACAACTCATGCTGTGCTCCGGTCGGTGCCTTGAGCCCCAGCTTGCGATACGCTTTCGGCATTGCCACCCGGCCCTGCGGGGTGCGCTTGAGATAACCTTCCATGATTAAATACGGCTCGTTTACTTCTTCAAGCGTGCCTGCTTCTTCACCGACTGCGAGGGCGAGCGAATTCAATCACACCGGCCCGCCAAGCATGGCCAGCGCGCGATCGGCCAATTCTCCATTTATTTTTCCGTCAGCTTTGACCTGAACATAATCGCGCACCCACCAAAGCAGATTATTGGCGGTACGAGGTGTTCCGCGCGCGCGCGCCGCAATCTCTGCCGCCCCGGGTTCATCAATCTCGACCTTCAGCAACCCGGCGCTACGCCGAACGATTTTTTGCATTTCTTCTGCACCGTAATAATCGAGCCGCGCCGTCATTCCAAAACGTGAGCGCAACGGCGCGCTTACCATTCCCGCGCGTGTCGTTGCGCCGATGAGGGTAAATTTCGGCAATTGCAATCTCAGACTGCGCGCTTGCGGCCCCTGATCGATGATTATGTCGAGCCGATAATCTTCCATCGCGGGATAAAGATACTCTTCAATTGTGGGTTGGAGCCGGTGGATCTCGTCGATGAAAAGCACGTCGCCTTTTTCCAAGCTCGTAAGCAGACCAGCTAACTCGCCTGCTTTTTCAATGACCGGCCCGCTCGTATTCTTGATGTTTACATCCATTTCACGGGCAATGATGTTTGCCAGCGTGGTTTTGCCGAGACCAGGCGGGCCGCTTAGCAGGATGTGCTGGAGGACGTCACTGCGCTTTTTTGCCGCGGCCACCAAAAGTTCCAACCTTTCGCAGACCTTCCTTTGCCCGGTGAACTCGCTGAACATTGGCGGTCGCAGCGAGACTTCGAAGGCGGCATCGGGTTCCGGCGGTTTCATGGTCGATCTGGCGGGAAATTTGATAGCATCGAACGAAAGATTACGCACGACGCGATTTTGGGGAACGTTGAAACGTTGGGATAGCGTCCGCGCGGTGATTCCGGGTAGCGCACGCGTCTCGCGTGTTGGTTTCGGCGTCTCGCCGAAACAGTCTTCCGGAAAAGTCCGCGATCTCGAGGATGCGATGGCCAACACGCGAAACGCGCGCGCTACGCGGAATTCACCTTCTCGCGCGGCTCACGAGATCTTCTTCGTTAACACCAGTTCGGTCCCGCGGTGCCGCAAAATATAATCCACCTGATCGAACGCGTTCCGGATCATCATCAGACCGAGACCACCGGGTCTGATGACCTCATCACGGCGGCGGCGGTGATGCAGCGCTTCTACCGGCGGTTGCATGCCATAATCGCGAAGTCGCATCCGCACACAATCGTCTCGAACTTCGAGCGACAGGGCGATGAGCTGATCGTCGCGCAACTCGTAAGCGTGTCGAATGATATTTGTGCACGCTTCATCCACACCTAGCACCATTAGAGTGCGATCGCGCTCCGAGATGGGCATACTGTCGAGAAAATGGCGCACGAAGTTGCGCATCAGCGCGAGGTTGCCGGGATGGCTGGAAAACTCGAGCTTGCTTTTTTTCATTCCGAGTGCGTCACGCTGGTGAGAGTTGACCACCGCTTCACGCCTCCGCCACAGAAAAATGCGTGCCGCAAACCAAACCGATTTGCCGGAGGCGTTTTGTCTAAGCGCCAAAGGCGCGGTATTCGTCCAGCCCGGGCCGAAGCCCAGGGAATTCTTAAATACAAAATTCCCAGCGCTGAAAGCGCGATTGCTTCGGCCTTGAGTCGCGCCTTTAGTGTCGTTCACTATCTGGCCAAAGTCGCGATGTTATTAGAACGGCGGAGAAGCCGCAGCCTTGACGTAAAAATAAGAAACGAGCACACCGCGGTGGACACAATTCGAAAGCGAGGTTCAATTCCGGGCATGTTGAAAAGTTTCGCCGCGCTCTTCCTCTCAACCTCCGCCGTTTTCGCGCAAACGAATCCCAGCGCCTACGACGCGCTCCGTGCCGTCGGCACCCAAGTGAATCGCGATTTCGTAAATCGCGTTGTGTCGGTCACCGGAGTCGATGGGAATCCCCAACCTTCCAGCTGGAGAATTTTGATCGATGATCCAAATGCCCGCGATGGAATCCGCGAAGTCGAAGTCACGGATGGACGCATCACTTCCAATCGCATTTCCAGGCGCAATATCGCCGGCACGCCGCGAGGCGCGACCATCAACCCCACGCGCTTGAATCTCGATTCCAGCGGCGCCTACGAGGTGGCGAGCCGCACCGCGGATTCATCGCACGTCCCCTTCGCGCTCGTCAGTTACACCTTGCGCACTAGCGAACGGGGGGATGCCACTTG
>QHPM01000338.1 GCA_003219095.1 Verrucomicrobiota bacterium | reverse complement strand
ACCTTCAGCTTTCTCAGGCGTTAACCCGCACACGCGAATTGGCCGTGCGGGCTGCTCTCGGCGCGAGTCGGAGCCAACTGGTGCGGCAACTTCTGATCGAAAGCGGCTTGCTCGTTCTCGTTGGTGGCATTCTCGCCGTGTTGTTTTCACTTTGGAGTCTCGACGCCATCATCGCATTGAGCCCGCGCAACGTTCCGCGCTTTCACGAAACGCGAATTGATTTTGTCGCGCTCGCTTTCACGGCCGGCATCGCCGCACTCGCCGGCGTGCTCATCGGACTTTGGCCAGCGTTGCGGATCTCCCGCGTCGGTTCGCTTTCGCTTGAATTGCATCAGGGTGCCGGGCGGGCGGTGAGCGAAGGGACGAGTCGACAACGTATCCGGGCTGTTCTCGTTGTCGCACAAATGGCGCTCGCATTAATCTTGTTAGCGGCAGCCGGGCTGACATTGAAGAGCTTCTGGCGCGCGCAAAACGCGCCGCTCGGTTTCGATCCGCATGGCGTCCTCACGATGAATCTTTCGCTACCGAAAGCGCGATATCCGACCGACGAAAGCATCGCCGCGTTCAACGCACAGTTGATCAGACGCCTCAGCGCGCTACCCGGCGTCTCGGTCGCCGCCATCGGCGCGAACATTCCGTTCGATGACGCGGAATGGGACAGCTACGTTCACATTACCGGCACTCCGGAACCCGAACACGGCAAGGAACCCAGCGCCGAAATCAACATCGTATCGCCGGATTATTTCCGCGTCCTAGGAATGCCGATCCTCCGCGGTCGCGCGTTCGGTTCGCAAGACACATACACCGGTCCGCATGGCACCCAGTCGCGCGATGGTTTCGCCGGCATCGCGCGGGGCGTGATCGTTGACGAGAGCCTTGTCCGCAAATTTTTCCTCGGGAAAGATCCGATCGGCCAGCAAATCGACGATAATCAGTCGCCGAAAGAGAAACACGGGCCTCCGCTCACCGTCGTGGGCGTCGTGGCGCGCACACGGAATGAGGCTCCGGGCGAAAACAACGTCGAGAAATTCAATTTCCCGCAAATGTATCTGTGCTCGGCGCAATGTCCGCAGGACGAGAACACGCTGCTGATCCGCGTGGCCCAAGGGAACCCGTTCGCCCTGGTCAGTGCGATCAAACACGAGGTCCAGGCGCTGGATCCCGATCAACCGGTCGCTTCCATTTCCACGATGGAAACCAACATCGCCACCAGTCTGGCGGCGCGGCGTTTGATCATGACTCTTCTCGCGACTTTTGCCGTCCTTGCTCTCATTCTCGCGAGCGTCGGACTTTACGGCGTGATGGCGTTGACCGTGACGCAACGCACGCGCGAACTCGGGATTCGCATGGCGCTTGGCGCCGCCCGGAGCGATGTCTTCCGACTCGTGCTCAATCACGGCGCATTTCTCATCTCCATCGGAATTGTGCTCGGCTTGCTCGGCGCAATTGCGGCCAGCCACGCCCTGCAAGCTGTGCTCTACGGAGTAGGTGCGTTGGATCTGCCTGCGTTCGCGATGGCGATTGTGGGACTGGCGTTCATTGGCCTTTTCGCCTGTTTCCTGCCGGCGCGTCGCGCCACCCGCGTCGATCCGGTCGTGGCATTGCGTAGCGAATGAATTTACTGACCGCCGGATTCACGTGGACCCTTCGATCAACGATATCCGTTTCGCCTTTCGCAAGTTGTGTCAATCGCCGAGGACGAACCGGTTGCCTTCGCTGTCTTTGAAGATGGCGAAGTTCCCCCAATGTTCCTTTTTCGGCGGGTTCTCAAACTGAACCCCCCGTTTTTTTAGTTCTTCGTAGGTCTTTTCCAGATCATCGCAGGTGTAGGACATGTTCATGAACGTGCCAATGCGGTCCTTGTCGTCATCGGTGGTGAACAAAACAACGCGCGTTTCCGCTTTCGGTACGCGCAGTTCGATCCAGCGCTGCTTATCGTCAAACGGTTGATCGGTGATGATCGTGAATCCTAATTTCTCGGTATAGAAATCGAGGGCGCGATCCTGATCCGCCACCGGAACACTGACAAATTTTATTTGTTTGATCATGTCTGAAACGTAGGACGTGCCCTTTGCCGGCGTCCAGCGTCAAGGATCGTTCCACTCCGAAAAGTCTTGTCCGTTTATCGGTATAGCACCCAGAATGCAGGCGGCGGCATTCCTGGTCTATCTTTATCTGTCCGGGCGCGCCGCCCGTCAGCGCTGGCGACCGGTCAAAGCTAGCCTGCGCATCCTGGCCGAACAAACCGGACTTTCCAAAAGCGCAGTGCAAAGCGCCCTTGCGACCTTGCATTTTCGCCAGCTGGTCAAGACATCGCGCGAGCATCGGACCGCAGTGCCGGCTCATCGCGTCTTACGACACTGGCAATCGAATCGGTGGAGGCGCCCTTCAGCGAATTAATTTCAATGCCCAGGTCAACTTCCCCTCGTCATCGATCTCCAGCCAGGCCACGCTGGGCGGCGCACCGCGATTGGGGCGCGTGACGCAACCCGGATTTAGGAATCGAACACCGCCGATCGTTTCGTCGCGCGGCACATGGGTATGACCATGCAATAACACATCGCAATCTACGGGCGGTTGGCGTGGCGACGGAGAAATGTGTTGCAAACGTAACCGGACCCCACTTCTCGTTAGGTCGCATACCAGCGGCCACTGGAAATTGCTGTCGCAATTTCCGCGCACCAGAGTCAACGGCGGACCGAGAGTGCGCAGTTCATCGACAATCCAGGCATCGCACACATCACCGAGATGCCAGACTTCGTTTGCGGAACGCGCTAGCTCACCAATGATCGGCGGCAATTTGTTATGCGTGTCGGCGATGACGAGAATTTTCATGGTGAATCGGCCGCTCCGCGGGCGATGCAAGAAAGATAGCGGCTTCGCCGCCTAGTTTTAACATCGAGCAAGAGACAGTCGATCCACCTTGGCGTAATCCAAAACATCGCCCATTTCGTTTTTGCGGAAGCAGTGACATTTCTGCGCGCCAGCGTACCATCCACCTGTGTCATTTAACAATTTTGACCTTTCGCCCGAACTCGTGCGCGGCGTGCAGGCGATGGGTTTTGCTGAGCCAACCCCCATCCAGCTTCGTGCTTTCCCCATCATTCTCGCCGGAAAGGATCTTGTCGGCACTGCCCAAACCGGCACCGGAAAAACCGCCGCCTTCGCCCTGCCGATTCAGACGCTGCTCGGACATCATGGAAAATTTCGCTGCCTCGTGCTCGAACCAACCCGGGAGCTGGCCGCGCAAGTTGAGACGGCCTTTCGCGATTACGGCCGTTTCACCGATCTGCGCGCGACCGTCGTGCACGGCGGCGTCGGCTACGGCAAACAACGCCAGGAATTGAAACAGGGGGTCGATGTTGTCATCGCGACTCCCGGCCGATTACTCGATCATCTCGAGCAAGGCACATTGCATTTTCGCGACGTCAAAATTCTCGTGCTCGATGAAGTCGATCGCATGCTCGATATGGGATTTTTGCCCGACGTCCGCCGGATCGTCGAAAAGATCTCGCGTGATCGGCAAACGTTGCTCTTTTCTGCGACTTTGCCGCCAGAGATCGAGCGGCTGGCCGCGTGGGTGCTGCGCGAACCCGAGCTAGTGGAAATCGGCGTGCGCCGGGCGCCGGCCGAAACCGTGACGCATGCCGCTTATCCAGTCGCGGCCGAACAAAAATTCGATCTCCTGATGGCTTTGCTCGAGCGCACCAATTTTGATAGCGCACTCATCTTTTCACGAACAAAACACGGCGCCGATCGCATCGCGCACAAATTGAAACATGGAAACCATTCGGTCGCCGTTTTGCATTCCAATCGGACCCAGCGCGAACGGATCGAGGCGCTCGAAGGATTCAAAAGCGGCAAATACGAAGTGATGGTCGCGACCGATATCGCCGCCCGCGGCCTCGATATCGCCGGCGTCAGCCACGTCATCAATTACGATGTTCCCGAGCATCCGGAGGATTACGTGCATCGCATTGGTCGGACTGGACGCGCCCAGAATGTCGGCGACGCTTTCA